>NZ_JAYSCO010000013.1:0-98856 GCF_041914865.1 Pseudoduganella sp.
TCTATGCGCTTCGCGCATAGATTGTCCGATTGTCAGACCTGACCCCGAATTTGGCACTAAGGGCCGTGGGGCCGTATAATTTTCGGCATGAATAAACTGGAAGCTTTCGGACACGTCGCCGCGCTGGCGATCCGCGGGGATCTCGTCTTCCCGACCAGCGTCAATGCCGCCCTGCGAGTGCAGCTCGCGCTGGATGATCCGGATTGCCCGATGGAGGACGCGATCAAGCTGGTGCTGGCTGAGCCGCAACTGGCGGCCCGTACCGTCGCGCTGTCCAATTCCGCCATGTTCAACCGCACCGGCGGGCCGGATGTCACCAACGTCCGCAACGCGATCATGCGCGTCGGCTACCACAACCTGTACGCGCTGGCCGCCGCCATGGTGGTGCGCGCCTTCGGCAGCAAGATCGTCGATCCGGAACTGCGGGCCAAGGCCGAACAGCTGTGGCAGCACACCATCCACGTCGCCTGCCTGGCGCGCATCATCGCGCGCGAAGTCACTGGCGTGAATCCGGATACCGCCCTGTTCGCGGCTATCGTGCATGAAGTGGGCGGCTTCTACCTGCTGTCGCGCGCCGACGAATTCCCAGGCCTGCTGGAACCCGATCCGGAAAACTGGCAGACCGCCAGCGAGGAAATCATCACGCGCGAAGTGCTGAAGAAGCTGGGCATCCCGGCCGAAGTGGCGGAAGCCATCGAGAGCCTGCGCGGCGGCATGCTGCAGATCCCGCCGGAGACCCTGCTCGATACGCTGCTGCTGGCGAACCACTTCGCCCCAGTGCCCTCGCCGCTGTCCAGCACCGATGCGGAGGAAGCGCCGCATGAGGATTCGGTGATGGATTTGTTCATCGACAGCGAGAAGCGCGCGCGCATGCTTGAGGAAGCTCAAGCAGATGCACTGGCAATGAACGCGGCGCTGCTGGTCTAGGTTACGCTTGGTCGCTCTAAATGCGACCAGGAGTAACCGATGAAGCTCCGCACAACTATCTTCCAGCTAGCAGTCCACTATAAGCTGGACCGCTATTCCACCACCGAACTGCAAACCATGGCCGGCCTGCTTGGGCAACCGAGCTGGCTGCCGGCCCGCCTGCCGATGGCGACGGCAATCGCGGGGGCTGCCCTGCTTGGACTGGGCATCATGTTCTGGATTGCCGCCAACTGGGATATCCTCGGGCGTTTTGGCCGCATCGTCTTGTTGCAAGGCGTGCTGGCGGCCAGCCTGCTGACGGCCTGGCACTTTCCCATCTGGCGCAGCATGGCTGCCCTGCTGGCCCTGCTCTCCATCGGCGCGCTATTCGCTTGCCTGGGGCAGACCTACCCCACCGGGGCCGATCCGTGGCAGTTGTTCGCGCTTTGGGCAATTCTGGCGCTGCCGCTTTGCCTGGCTGTGCGCAACGATGTAGTCTGGATGCCCTGGCTGCTGGTGGCGCAGTTGGCCATACAGCTTTGCGTTGAGCAATCAAGTGCGCGCTACGCGCCGCGCATAGGGCCACATCTCGCCGGCTGGCTAGCCGCACTCGCGGTCGCTGCCGCAATGATGCCTCACTTCCGGCCACTTACCGGTAGCGGTTTGTGGTCACTGCGCCTTGCCACGCTCACCGTCCTGGGCGTGGTCACGGCAAGCTGCATTCGCCTTTCCACCAGCAACACCGCATTATGGCTGGCGACTCCGATCCTGGGTGTGAGCGCCCTGGCGACAGCGGAAATGGAGAATACCGATTTGCCAACCGTCGCCATGCTGGCGTTGGGCTTCGATGTTGCGTTCTCCGCCCTCGTGGCATCGCTTGTGCTTTCTGGCCGCGCGGGACTGTTCGGAAGCATGCTGATAATCGCGCTAGTGGTCGTGGCGGTATTTGCAGCGACCGCCCAATTTTTGATGAAGTTGCATCGGGATGGAGGCCAGCCATGAACCGGGATGGATTGGAGCAAATCTTGCGGGAGGCTGTCGATATCGCGAACGCCCCCGAACCGAACACCCGGCCATGGCCGATCGTCATGCTCATGACGCTTGGGGCCTGGCTGGCGACGCTGCCAATACTTGCCTTGATCGCCCTACTGGCGTGGGACGGTCTGCGCAGCGGTGGCGCGCTGCTCCCGCTGGGATTCGCTATTTTCACGGGCGCGTTCGTATTGCTGTTCAGCTTCCCCGAAAAGAAACTGCTGGGACAAATGGCCCTCGCCCCCCTGATGGCGGGCCTGGCTGCGGTCCTTTTCCATTTCATCTTCAAGGACGAACCACAAACCGGCGCCATTGTTACGTTTTTCATGGCGGCCAGCGCCGGTCTGGCGCTGCCTCAAAGTTGGCAGCGGACCATAATGGGTGTCACAGCCGCAGCAGTGCTCTTTCATTTTTTCCGATCCCGATACATCTGGTTGCCTGAGCGGGGGATCGGGCTTTGGAGCCTGGTGCATCTCCAGGCAGCGATGTGGCTGACAGGGCGCGCAATGGCGCGTGACCCAAATCCCGCCTTGCGCCTGGCGCCTTTCCTTGACGGCTGGCTGGCCATGACCTTGCTGGGGCTGGTGTACTGCGCCGGCCCTGCTTTCCTGACGCCGGGCGCCTTGTATTTTGGCGAGGCCGAACCATTCCATCCCGGGCGCTTGGCAACGTATGCCGTTTCGCTGGCCTGCGCCTGCGCCGGCGCCGTCATCGTCGCGCGCGCCTTTCCCGCCCTGCGCCAGGGCTGGTGCCTGGGAATCGCGCTGACACTGGCTGTCTTCACTTGCTTCATGCCCTGCCTGGGCGCCGTGCTGCTGGTTGCGGCATGCTGTGCCGCCGACAGCAAATATCGCATGGCCTGCGCCGCTGCCCTCGCCGCTGCCTGGGCAATAGGCAGCGCCTACTATGACCTGGCTTTTCCGCTGTACCAGAAGGCTATCCTGTTTGCTTCCGTTGGTGTGGCCGTGATTGCATTCAGCTGGCGGCCATTGCGCGCGCTGGCTTACGCGCCAGTCGTGCGGCCGAATGTGGCCTACACACGGGCAGGACGTATCTGCCTTGTCCTGGGTGGTGTGGCATCGCTGGCGATTGCCAACGCGTCCATGGTGCGCAATGAAATCGTCATCGCACGCAGTGCGCCCGCCTATATTGAACTAATGCCCGTCGACCCGCGCTCCCTGGTGCAGGGTGACTTCATGCAACTGAACTTCCAGCTTCCGCCCGATTCACCGCCAAGCTATCGAGACGCGGCATTCGCGGTCGCACAACGCGGCAACAATAACGTCACGCGGCTGGTACGCTGGCATGAAGACGACAGTGCGCTCCGCCAAGGCGAGTTCCTGGTCGGACTGGAAATGAAGAACGGCCGATGGATGGTGGCCAGCGACGCCTGGTTCTTCCGCGAGGGCGAAGCGCAGCGCTTTGCCACGGCGCGCTACGGCGAGTTCCGCATTTCGCCCTCCGGCAAGGCGCTGCTGGTCGGTTTGCGCGGCCCCAACCTGGAGCCGCTTTAAGGCTTAGTCGAGCGCCTTGGCCGGACCGAAGAACTCATAGTAGGTCTGGCTCTCCGGCACGCCCAGTTCGCGCAGGCTGCGTTTGACGGCCTGCATGAACGGGGCCGGGCCGAGGAAGTAGGCGTCGACGTCGCGCGACTGCGGCAACCATTCCCCTAATTGCTCTTTGCCCAGCAGGCCGATGGCGTCCGCTGCGGGCTGCCCGGCGCGCTGTTCGGCGTAGATGTAATGGCGCTTCAGTTGCTGGTGGCGCTGCGCCAGACCGTCGATATGTTCGCGGAAGGCGTGCACCCCGCCGTGGCGGGCGGCGTGGATGAAGCGGATCTCCCGCCCGGTTTGCAGCGCCTGCTCCAGCATGGCCAGGGTCGGGGTGATGCCGACACCGCCGGAGATCAGGACGATCGGCCGGCTGCCCTCGGCCAGACTGAAGGCGCCGGAAGGCGGGAACAGTTCCACCGTGTCGCCCACGTCCACCCGCTGGTGCAGGAAGCCCGACACTTTGCCGCCCTCTTCGCGCTTCACGCTGACCTGGTAGGTCTGGCCGTTGGGGGCGGCCGACAGCGAGTACTGGCGGCGCTGCTCTTCTCCATCCACCAACACGCGCACGCCGATGTACTGGCCGGGCGCAAAGTCCATCACGGCCTGGCCGTCCGCCGGGCGGAAAACAAAGGTGGTGATCTCTTCGCTCTCAATGCGCTTGGCGGCAACGATGAAGGCGCGCGCGCCGCGCCAGCCGCCTTTGGCGGCGGCTGCGGCCTGGTAGGCCTTGCCCTCGGCGCCGATCAGGATGTCGGCCAGCTGGCCATAGGCTGCGCCCCACGCTTCCAGCACTTCGTCGGTGGCGGTGGCGGCGCCCAGCACCGCGCGGATCGCTTTCAGCAGGCTGGCGCCGACCATCGGGTAGTGCTCGGGCTGGATCTGCAGGGCGACGTGCTTGTTGACGATGGCGCTGGCGAGCGGTCCCAGTGCTTCCAGCCGTTCGATATTCCTGGCGTACGCCAGGATGCCGTTGGCCAGGGCGCGCTGCTGCTCGCCGCTGTGCTGGTGGGCCTGGTTGAAGAAAGCTTTCACCTCGGGGAAGTCGGTGAAAAGAATCTGGTAGAAGTGGCGGGTCAGTGCTTCGCCGCCCTGCTCCAGGATGGGCACGGTGGCGGTGACGATGGCGCGGTGTTCTGCAGACAGCATGGGTACGGCTCCTCAGGAGTTAAACATGCATTCATCATACATGTTTAAGCCAAGCCTCGTCAATAAAGATGTATTTGAAATACCTAATTAATTGGGCGGGTGTCAGCCGTGCTTTTTCGGCATTTGCAGGATCACCGGCTGCGCGCCGCCCTTGCCTTTCGGTCCCGGCAGGATATCGGCCAGCGTCATCCCGTCGAGCACGTGCAGGAAGGCTTCGGTGGCTTCGCCCAGTTTGCGCTTGAGGGCGCAGTCGCGCAGGAATGCGCAGCTGCCGCCGTCGGCATCGAAGCATTCGGCGATATGGAAATCCGATTCGCTGTCGCGCACCACGTCGCCGATATTGATTTCCTCTGGTTCGCGGTTCAGGCGCAGGCCGCCGTGCCGACCACGCACAGTTTCCACCAGGCCGCTGGCGCCCAGCTGGTGGATCACCTTGGTCAGGTGGTTCTTCGAGATGTCGTGCAGGTCGGCGATCTCCTGGATGGTGACCAGCTTGTCGCGGTTCATGCCCAGGTACATCAGCGAGCGCAGGGTGTAATCGGTAAAAGATGTGAGTCTCATGATCCAGGTCGCCTAAACATGCATTCAGAATATTGCTTTACACAAAGCGGTAATGTAGCATTCATTATACATCTTAAGAACATGAGGCCAGCCATGCGCAGCATCCTTACCCCCACCGAGCCGACGCCCAGTGCACAACAACCGCACCCCTTGCTGCGGCTTGGTTTCCGCCCCTTCTACCTGCTGGCCGCCTTGCTGGCGGCGTTGTCCGTGCCGGTGTGGCTGGCCAGCTACAAGGGCCTGCTGCCGGCCCTGCCGGCGGCCAATATGCTGTGGCATATGCATGAAATGGTGTTCGGCTTTGGCGGCGCGGTGATCGTCGGTTTCCTGTTCACGGCGGGCCGCAACTGGACCAACCTGCCAACGCCGGCCGGCGCCCACCTGGCGGCGCTGGCCTTGCTGTGGCTTGCCGGACGCGGGGCGATGCTGCTGGCGCCAAAGGAAGCGGCGTTCGTCGTCGACGGCGCCTTCCTGCCGCTGTGCGCGCTGGCCTTTGGCCGCGTGCTGGTGCAGGCGCAGAGCAAACGCAATTACCCTATCCTCGGCATCCTGGCGTTGCTGTCGCTGGCCAACCTGCTGTTCCACGCGGCGGCCAATGGCTGGATTGCCCTGTCGCCCTTCACGCCGGCGCATGGCGCGATCCTGATGATCACCGTGCTGGAAGCGGTGATCGGCGGCCGCGTGATCCCGATGTTCACCCGTAACGGCGCACCGGGCAGCCAGCCGGCCAGCGTGGCCTGGCGCGAGAAGGCCAGCATCGCCCTGCTGGCGGCGACCGCCGTGGTTTGGGTGGCGGGCTTGCCCGGCATCGTGGTGGCCCCGGTGGCCTTTGCCGCAGGCGCCATCAATGCCTGGCGCCTGCTGGGCTGGGCGCCGTTCGCCACGGTGCGCGTGCCACTGCTGTGGATCCTGCACCTGGCCTACGCCTGGGTCGTGGCCGGGCTGCTGCTGCTTGGCTTTGCGGCGCTCGGCATCGGGTCGGCCAGCAGCGCCTTCCACGCGCTGGCCGTGGGCGGCATGGCGGGCCTGATCCTGGGCATGATCACGCGCACCGCCCTGGGCCACACGGGCCGCATGCTGCGCGCCGGCCGCGCCGAAAGCGCAATGTACCTGCTGCTGCAGGCTGGCGCTGTGGCCCGTTTGTGTGCCAATATTATCCCCGCCGGGATTCGTGACTACCTGTTACTGGGCTCCGCCTTGGCCTGGTCGTCTGCTTTCCTGCTCTATGTCTTCGTGTATGCCCCATATTTGAGCCAGGCCCGTGTCGACGGGCGGGAAGGATAGCTGTGGATACCGTCACCCTGCTTCTCTCTTCTTTCATACTGTCAGTCACCGGCCTGCTGGTTTTCATCTGGTCTTTGCGGCATCGCTTGTTTGATGCGAGTTCGGCGGCGGCGAGCGTCATCTTCTCGCCCGGCGAAGTGGGCCACGGCGAGGAGCCGGCGGCCACGCCGCAACAGCGCGCGGGACTGGCGCAGCCGGTCGCCGGCGAGGCGCGGCCCGCGCCCGATGCGGCCGAGCGGGCGGCCCTGGAGCAGGAACTGGCCGAGCGCGTGCAGGCCGACCGCTCCAGCGCCTTCACCACGTTCGTGTTCCTGGCCTGTTCGGTGGTGTGGCTGCTGGTGGCCACGGCGGCGGGCCTGACCAGCTCCATCAAGCTGCACGAGCCGGACTGGCTGGCGCAGTATCCGTGGCTGACCTTCGGCCGCATCCGCACCATCCACCTGAACGCCGTGGCCTACGGCTGGGCGCCCATGGCGGCGCTGGGAATAGCGATCTGGCTGCTGCCGCGGCTCCTGAAAACCCACCTGGTAGGCGGTCGCTTCGCCATCTTCGGCGCCATGCTGTGGAACGCCGGGCTGGTGGCCGGCCTGGGCTGCATTGCGGCGGGCATCAGCGATGGACTGGAGTGGCTGGAGATCCCGTGGCAGGTGGATGTGCTGCTGGTGGCGGGTGGCGCGCTGGTCGGCCTGCCGCTGGTCTACACGCTGCAAAGCCGCAAGGTGCATCACCTGTACGTGTCGATCTGGTATATGGGCGCGGCGCTGTTCTGGTTCCCCATCCTGTTCCTGATCGGGAACCTGCCGGCGGTGCACTTCGGCGTGCAGCAGGCGGCCATGAACTGGTGGTACGGACATAACGCGCTGGGGCTGTTCTATACGCCGATGGCGGTGGCCTCGGTGTACTACTTCCTGCCCAAGATCATCGGGCGGCCGGTGCAGTCGTACAACCTGTCGCTGCTGGGCTTCTGGACGCTGGCCTTCTTCTACGGCCAGGTGGGCGGGCACCACCTGATCGGCGGGCCGGTGCCGGGCTGGCTGATCACGCTGTCCATCGTGCAGAGCGTGATGATGGTGATCCCGGTGATTTCCTTCTCCATCAACCAGCATATGACCATGCGCGGGCACTTCGGCAAGCTGCTGCACTCGCCTACCCTGCGCTTCATCGTCCTGGGCGGCATGA
This sequence comes from Pseudoduganella sp., assembly GCF_041914865.1. Taxonomy (NCBI): domain Bacteria; kingdom Pseudomonadati; phylum Pseudomonadota; class Betaproteobacteria; order Burkholderiales; family Oxalobacteraceae; genus Pseudoduganella; species Pseudoduganella sp. Next base: position 7,662 of record NZ_JAYSCO010000013.1, read on the forward strand.
TGTACACCCTGAGCTCGATCCAGGGTTCGATCGAAGCGCTGCGCAGCGTGAATACGGTGGCGCATTTCACCCACTTCACGGTGGCGCACGCCCACCTCGGCCTGTACGGCTTCTTCTCGATGGTGATGTTCGGCGCCATCTACTTCGTCATGCCGCGCGTGATGGCGTGGGAGTGGCCTTACCCGAAACTGATCGCCTGGCACTTCTGGCTGGTGGTGGCCGGCTTCTCGATCTACTTCGTCGGCCTGTCGATTGGCGGCTGGCTGCAGGGGCTGGCCATGCTGGATGCGGCGCGGCCATTCATGGATTCGGTCAATGTCACCATTCCATGGCTGAAGAGCCGTTCCATCGGCGGTGCCATCATGACCCTCGGCCACCTGGTCTTCGCCTGGCATTTCGCGACAATGGCGCTGCGCTACGGGCCGCGCCGGGTCGGGGCGGCGCTGCTGCATACGCGGGGCGGCGCTGCCGGCCCTTCCAGCAACCTGGCGGGAGCCTGAGATGCAAGACGAACTCAAACTGCTGGGCGGCGCCATGGTGACGCTGGCCCTGGCCACCTCGGCGCTGGTGGTGGTGCCGCATGTGCAGCTGCGCAACGGCGAGCCGCCGGCAGCGCTCAAGCCCTACACGGCGCAGCAGCTGCGCGGGCGCCAGGTGTATATCGAGAACGGCTGCATTTACTGCCATTCGCAGCAGCCGCGCGACAAGTCGCAGGCGCCGGACGACCAGCGCGGCTGGGGCCGGGCGTCGGTGGCGGCCGACTACCACTACGATACGCCGCACCTGCTGGGCACCATGCGCACCGGGCCGGACCTGTTCAACATCGGCGCGCGCCAGCCCAGCGCGGACTGGCACCTGGGGCATATGTACCAGCCGCGCGCCTATGTGCCAGGTTCGATCATGCCGTCCTATCCCTACCTGTTCGACGTGAAGGATGCGGCGGAGCCGGGCGACCGGGTGGTGAACCTGCCGCCCGGCCACAAGCCGCCGGGCAAGGTGGTGGTGGCCAAGCCGGCGGTGCTCGACTTGGTGGCCTACCTGCAAGGGCTGGACCACACCTACCCAGTCCTGCCGGCGCCGCCGGTGAAAGGAGGACAGAATGGCACAAAATGATTTCGGGGCGCAGCAGCGCGAAAATCCCGACCCGACCGAGAAGGACCGGCCGATACCCTGGTTTGTGCTGGCTGTGGTGGGCGCGGCGCTGGCGTGGGCCGTCGGCTATATCCTGACCGTGCGCGACGACGACCCGGCGCTGGGCGACCGGCGCACCATCGAGACGCTGCAGGCGAAGGCCGGCGGCGCTGCGGGCGGTGCCGCGGACGGGGCGCAGGTGTATGCGGCGCAGTGCGTGGCCTGCCACCAGGCCAGCGGCGCCGGCTTGCCGGGCGTGTTCCCGCCGCTGGCCGGTTCGGAGTGGGTGCTGGGCGACGAGAAGGTTGCGGCGGCCATCCTGCTGCACGGCGTGACGGGCAAGCTGACGGTCAAGGGCAGCGCATACAACGGGCAAATGCCGGCCTTCAAGGACAAGCTGGGCGACGCCGAGATCGCGGCGGTACTGAGCTACATCCGCGGCAATTTCGGCAACCAGGCGGCGGCGGTGACGCCGGCTGTGGTGAAAGCGGCGCGCGATGCGGGCGCCGAGCGCAAGGAACCGTTGAATGGGGACGATGACCTCGCCCGGCTCACCAAGCCGGCCGGCTGAAGGCGACTTGCGCCGCACGGCCCTGCTGCTGGCGGCCATGGCGGCGCTGGCCGGAGCGGCGCTGTGGCAGGCGACCATGGGATTCCGCGTGGTCGCCACCGAAGAGGGGCGGCGGCTGGCGATCGCCGACGCGCCGCGCGCCCTGCCACCGGCCCGGCTCTTGCTGCCGGCAGCGGGCGGCGCGCCGCCACGCGCGGCTGCCCTGCCCGACCTGCTGGCGCGCGATGGGCGGGTGGCGATCGTGACCTTCTTCTATACGCGCTGCACCTCGGTGTGCTCGGTGCAAGGCACCGAACTGCAGCAGATGCAAGGCGAGATCCTGGCGCGCGGCCTGCAGGACAAGCTGCGGCTGCTCGCCATTTCCTTCGACGCGCGCGATACGGTGGCGGACCTGGCGGCGTACGCGCAGCGCATGCGCGCCGACCCGGCGCTGTGGCAGGTCGCGGCGGTGCCGGATGCCGCGCAGCGCCAGGCATTGCTGGAGCAGGCCGGGATTATCGTGCTGCCGGCGCCGCTGGGGGAATTCCAGCACAATGCCGCCTTCCATATCATCGGGCGCGATGGACGGCTGTCGCGCATCGTCGATTATGAGCAGCCGCAAGCAGCCCTGCACGCGGCGCTGGAGGCGGCGCGATGACATCGCGGGCCGCAGCGGCGGTGCTGGTGGGCGCGGCCTGGCTGCTGCGGGGGCCGCTGGAGGCGTCGATGGCGCTGCACATGGCGCTGCAGCTGCCGCTGATCGTGGTCGGCGGCGCGCTTGCCGGCGCTGGCCGCGCGGGGCTGGGGCGCTGGGATGCGCACGGGCTGGCGGGGCTGTCCTGGCTGCTGCTGGCCAGCGCCTACTGGATGGTACCGCGCGCGCTGGAGCAGGCGTTGACGCTGCCGCTGGCGGAGCTGGGCAAGTTCGCCAGCCTGTTCCTGGCCGGCTTCCTGCTGCCGGGCGCCCTGGCGCGGGCGGCGGCGGTGATCCAGCTGTTCTTCCTCGGGAATTTCTGCGCCATGATGGCGATCGCCGGCATGCTGTACCAGGACCTGCCGCAGCGCCTGTGCAACGCCTACACGCTGGACGACCAGGTGATCACCGGTGTCGGCCTGGTGGTGGCGTCGCTCGGCATCGCGGCCGCCTGGTGCATCTGGCAGCTGCCGGCCCTGGGCGGCTATGCCGGGCCGGAAAGGCGCAACGCCAGGTAGGCGTCCAGCCCGGCGCAGGCACGGTCGAAGCCGGCCTGCCCTGCCAGCGCCGACGCCAGGTCGGCATGGCGCCAGGCTGCTTCCAGCGCGCCTGCCGCATGCGCCAGCCGGGCCGCGCCAATGGTTTGGGCGGCGCCGCGCACGGCGTGGGCGATGCGCCCGATGGCCGCCAGGTCGCCGCGGGCGCAGGCGCTGCGCAAGGCGCGCCGGTCGGCGGCATTGGCGGCGGCGAAATCCTGCAGCAGCCTGGCGGCGACGGGCGCGCTGCCGCCGGCCAGTGCGTTCAGGCGCACCGGGTCGAGCGTCGCTTCGGCGGCGGCGGGCAGCGGCAGCCACTGCGCCATCAGGCGCGCCAGCGCTGCCATCGTAGCGGGCTGCGGCAGGTGGTCGTCGATGCCCGCCTCGTAGCACGCCTCCAGGTCGCGCAGGAAAGCGTAGGGCCAACTCGCCACGATGGCCACGTTGCCGCTGTCGCCGGCCCGTATGGCGCGCGCCAGAGCGTAAGCATCCATGTCCGCCAGCCAGCATTCGGTAATCACCATGCCTGCCGCGCCGCCGCGCCACAGGGCCAGCGCCTGGGCGCCATCGGCAGCCGGCAGGGCCGTGTAGCCCAGGCTGTGCAAGCGGCGCAGCATCAGTTCGCGGCTGGCGGGATTGGGGTCGGCCACCAGCACGGCGCGCGGCAGCGCGGCGGCATCCGCCGCATCCACCGCCTCCACCGCTTCCAACATCGGATTCGATAACATATATCCCTCCTGCATCTTTTATTGAATTATGCCATAATATGCATTCTAAATGCATGTTTAAGGAGAGCGCCATGAAAGTGCAACGTTTCGAACACGACCATCACGAAATCCTGGAAGGCATCCGCCAGCTGCGCAAGCTGGTGGCCAGCGGCATCGAACAGAACGCCGGCCCGATCACCCAGCTGCTGCGTACCATGAGCGCGTCCATCAAGCTGCACCTGGCGGTGGAGGACCGCGTGGTCTACCCTGCTTTCGCCAACTCCGGCCACAACGACCTGGCGGCGCTGGGCCGCTTCTATCAGCAGGAAATGGGCGACCTGGCGCAGAAATACATGGCCTTCGCCACGCGCTGGACCCTGCCGCACCGGCTGCAAGCCGATCCGGCCGGCTTCCGGGCGGAAGCGAACAGCGTGTTCAAGGCGCTGTTCCTGCGTACCAAGCGCGAGGAAAGCGAGCTGTATCCCGCTTTCGCCCGGCTGTGATTACTTGCGCGCCAGCGGGTTCGGGGTCGGCTCGGCGACCTTGTGCAGCACGTTGCGGTCGACGTGGTGGAAGGGTTCGTGCTCCTTGCCGCGCAGGAGCATGACGGTGTCTTCCTCGTAGCCCCAGGTGCCGTCGTCGTTGATGGTGACCTTGATGCGGTACTCGGTGGTCTTGAAGCCGAACTCCAGGAACGGGTTGGAGCAGATGCCGTAGGTGTCCTGCTCGCGGCGCGCCACCAGCTCGAACTCCCTGGCGTCCGGCGCGGCAATGCCCGACGCCATGGCGATCTGGCCGCGTGGGATGGCCAGGGTCTGGATCACGGTGCTGGTGCCCGGCTCCCACAGCCAGTAGCCGACCTGTTCGTGGTAGGTCTTGATATTGTCCGGTTTATTCACGATCAGGACGTAGCGCAGGCCATAGAACAGCTGCGGGCCGTTGGTGACCGGGTCGATCGGCTGCAGTTCAATGCGCTCGACGTAGGCCTGCTTGCGCGGGCCGTCCGCCTTGGGCTTGATATCCAGGCCGCGCTGGCCTTCCCAGATGCCGGCCATGGCGCGCAGCGGGCCGAGGTTGGCCAGCGTGTCCATGTCGATATTGGATGGTTCGGTGTAGATGTCGTTGCTGTATTCGCTCATGGCTTGCTTGCTCTGTAATCAGGGAGCAAACATTGTAACCTCGTCCGCCACTTCTTCGCCGAGCAGCATGGCGGTGATGCGCTGCGCCGGCACCGGGCGGCTATACAGGTAGCCCTGCACCTCGTCGCAGCCATGCTGCTGCAGGAAGCTGCGCTGCTGCTCCGTCTCCACCCCTTCCGCGATCACGCGCATGTCCAGCTGGTGCGAGAGCGAGATGATGGCGCAGGTGATGGCCTGGTCGTCGGCGCTGCCGGCCAGGTCGCGTACGAAGGACTGGTCGATCTTCAGGCGCGTGATCGGGAACGACTTCAAGGCCGCCAGGCTGGAATAGCCGGTGCCGAAGTCGTCGATCGCCAGGGCGATGCCCATCGCTTCCAGCTGGCGCATCTTGGCCACCGATTGCGCCGTGTCGCGCATCACCATGCTCTCGGTCAGCTCCAGCTCCAGCCATTGCGGGCACAGGCCGCTCCATGCCAGGGCCGAGGCCACCCGCTCCACCAGGCGCGGGTCGTCGAACTGGCGCGCCGACACATTGACCGACACCACCAGCGGCGGCAGGCCGGCGTCCTGCCAGGCGCGCGCCTGGCGGCAGGCTTCGCGCAGCACCCATTCGCCGATCGGGATGATCAGGCCATTCTCCTCCGCCAGCGGGATGAACTGGGCCGGCGTGATGTTGCCGCGCTGCGGATGCTGCCAGCGCAGCAAGGCCTCGACGCCGAACATGCGGCCCGATTCCAGGTTGACCTTGGGCTGGTAGGCCAGCGACAGCTGGTTTTCCGCCAGCGCCTTGCGCAAGCCGTCGGTCAAGGCCAGCTTTTCCTCCATGCCGGCGTTCATTTCCTGCATGTAGAACTGGCAGTTGTTCTTGCCGCTTTCCTTGGCGCGGTACATGGCGGCGTCGGCATGCATCATCAGCGTGTCGGAGTCGCGCCCGTCGCGCGGATAGACGGCGACGCCGATCGAGCAGCTGACCTGCATCTTCTGCCCTTCCAGCACGATCGGCTCGACCACCGACTCCAGGATCTTGTTCAGCAGCGGCACCAGCACCTGCGGGTCGTCGTCCAGGTGCGGCAGCACCAGCACGAACTCGTCGCCGCCGAAGCGGCCCACGGTGTCTTCGCGCCGCACGCAGCCCACCATGCGGTTGGCCACTTCCTTCAGCAGCTCGTCGCCGGCGTTGTGGCCCAGCGTGTCGTTGACCAGCTTGAAGCTGTCGAGGTCGATGAAGGCCACCAGCACCGATTCGCCGTTGCGCTCGGCGTGCGCGATGGACTGCTGCAGGCGGTCGCAAATCAGGCTGCGGTTGGGCAGGCCGGTCAGGGTGTCGTGGTGCGCCATGTGGTAGATGCGTTCTTCGGCGCGCTTGCGTTCGCTGATATCGCGCACGATCGCCACCACGCCGCCTTCCACGCCCACCACCTGCCAGTGCAGCCATTCCGCGCGCAGCTGCGGCGTGGCGTTCGGGCCTTCCTCCTGGTGCACGCCGCCGTTCTCGGTGACATGGGCCAGGCGTTCGAACATGCCGTTGTGGCGCGCGGCCGGCAGCCAGCCGCACAGGGTCTGCGCGCGCAGTTCGCTGCGGCTGATGCCGGTCAGCTGTTCGGCGCGCGAGTTGATGGCGGCGAACTTGAAGTCCACCACGGCGCCCTCTTTGTTGCGGATGGCGCGCAGCACGAAGAAGGCGTCCATATTCGATTCCGACGCGGCGGCATAGGTTTCCTGCGCACGGCGGATGCGGCGGCGCGCCTTGGCGCCCAGCCAGACGCAGGCCCAGGCCATGGCGGCCAGCAGGATCAGCACGGCGCTGGCGACCCCGGCTTCCCATAGCAGCTGGCGGCGCTGGGCCGCGAAGGCGGCCATCTGCTCCCCTTCCGCCAGGCCGACCACGGCGCTCAGGTGCAGGCCGGCCAGCTGGCGCACAGCGGTGTAGCGCTTGACGCCGTCCCAGCTGGCGGGCAGCGGCACGCCGGGCCGCGCCTGCAGCGCCGCCAGGTCGATGCGCTGGCCGAAGGACTGGCGGTCGCCCACGCGCAGCGCGCGCACCACGCCGTCGTCGCCGACCAGGCCCAGCACGCCTTGCTCGCCCAGGCGGCTGCGTTCGTAGCCGCTGGTGAAGTAGGCCGGGTCCACCTCGACGATGGCCACGCCGGCGAATGCCCCGCGCGCATCTTCCAGGCGGCGCGTAAAGTGCAGGTGCCAGTCCTGGTTGGCCGGGTCGCGCATGACCTGGGCGATGTAGGTGTAGTTGCTGCGCTGCTGCTGGTGGAAGCGGAAATAGTCTTCCTGCGCCACGTTGAGCGGCGGCGCGGCCGGGTTGCTGGCCACGGTGTCGCCGTGCGCGTCGACGATGCTGACGATGAACACCAGGCCGGACGGCAGCAGGCCATGCGCCTGCAGGTCCGGCAACGCGCCGCGCGCGCCCTGGCGTTCGGCGCTGTATTTGAGCACCTTGAGGGTCTGCTCGATGCCATTGATGCTGCGCGCCACCTGCGCTTCGTAGGTGGCGATCATTTCGCTGGCCGATTCGGCGGCCAGCTCGCGCGCGGCGACTTCCTCGCTGTCGATGAAATGCAGGGTGGCGGCCCAGACCACCGCCAGCAGGACAATGGTAAACAACGGTAGCGAGACTTGCGTCTCCAGGCACATGCGAAGCCAGCGTTTCATATCAATGCACCACCAATACGGGTCGGACACTGGCATCGAGCGCGCTGCGCTCGATGTAGCCAATCAGGGTCGGGTTGTCGGCCACCAGCTTGCGCACTGCCTGGCTATTCGGCAGTTCGCGCGGCGGCTGGCCGCGGCCGGTGAAGATTTTCTTGGTCCAGTAAGCCTTCATCAGCGCCGGCGTGCGGTTCGCCACCTTCAGGTAGAACTCGTCGCGCAGCGGGGAGCCGATCGGCAGGTCGAGCGCCACCGCCTCGCCGCCGTCCGGGAAGCGGCGCGCCTCGGCCAGGAAGATGTCGGCCACCTGTTCGGCGCGCAGGGCGGCGACCGGGCTGCGCGCCGACACCACCACCACCAGGTCGGCGGCGGCGGCCGCGCCGGCGGCCAGCGCCAGCAACAGGCAGCATAGGAATTTGCGGATCATGCCGTGCCCCCGCTCAGAAAACGAAGTCCAGCGCGGCGCTGACCACGCCGAAGCTGCGGCCGTAGCGGTAGCCCGGCTGCAGGTTGGACAGGGTGCCGCTGGTGCCCTTGCGCGGGCGCACATGGTCGAACTGCAGCTTGACGGCGGCATTGCTGGCGGCGTCCCAGCGCAGGCCGGCGCTGACGCTGTCCTGCACCGAGATCATGCTGAGCCAGGCGTTCAGCTCCGTATTCAGGCGCTGGCCGGCCGCCGCGTACGGGGGCGGCAAGGCCGCCAGGTCCAGGCCATCGACGCGGGTGGCGGTATTGGCCACCACCTTGCTGAACGTGGCGTACGGCGTGAAGCTGCCGAAGCGGTAGCCGCCGCTGATATAGCCGGCGCTCTTGTCGCCCAGCAGGGAACGCGCATTGATGCGGCCCACCTCGCCCATCACGAACCATTGGCCCGGGTCGTAGGAGGCGCCGATGCTGAGCACCGAAGCGCGCTTGCCGTCCGGTTCATAACGGCGCGCCAAAGCTTCGCCCTGCGGGCCGAACTGGCGCAAGGCCGTGAACAGCTGCTCGCCCATCCTGGTTTCCAGGTCGGCGCGCAAGGCGGTGGCGCGCACGGTCACGGCGCCCATGGTGCTGGTGTTGGAAATGCCCGTCAGCTGGTGCGCGTCGGCGCGCAAGGTGTCGGACAGGCGCACCCGGGTGCGCCCGAACAGCACCTGGGTCGTGTGCTTCCACTGGCCCAGGTCCCAGCGGTAGCTGGCGTCGATGCCATCGCTGTTGCTGATCGGGAGCGCGCCATACAGTTCGGTCGGCGTGCGCACCGAGGTCAGCGCGTAGCTGGCTTTGCGGTAGTCGCCGGACAGGAACAGCGGCAAGGCGATGCGGCCAAAACGCAGGCTCAGTTCCGGCGACACCTGGTATTGCACATTGGCCCATTCCACCACCGGACTCCAGGAATTGGTCAGGTTGCGCTCGGCCACCACCTGCAGCACGGCCGACCACTGGCCGCCATCATAGGCCAGCTGGCTGCCCAGGCGGCTGTCGACGGCATAGCTCCAGTCGCGCGTGGCGCCGGCCTGGCCCGGGTTCAGCGGGTTGGCGGAAAAGTCGGCCTGCTTTTCGCTGGAATGCACGGCGCTCAGGGTGCCAAAGCCGCCAAAGGTCCAGTCGCTGCCCTCGCGATGGCCGGCCTGCGCCGGCACTGCGGCAAGCAGTTGCAGGGCCAGCACGGCAAGGGCAGTCGGGGCAGGCGTCAGGTGCAGCTTTGGCATAATGGCACTCTTGGCAAGAAACGTCGGCAATATTCGGGCAACGCTTGCCATTCTGGCATGCGTACGCTGGGCGAACCGGGGTGGATAAAGGCTGGGCGGACAAAGCGCGCCAATTGAATTCTCACACTTTATAGCAGCCGTTTGTAACTGTCGAGAAATTTCCGTAGAGTACTGTTTCTATCCGTTGGGTAATTATCAACGCTAATAAAAAGCAAAGGAATCAAGGACATGCAGCAAACCTCCTGCGGAACGCTCGTGGTAAATTCGACACGCCAGTTGCTGCTTTGTCATGTCACTGGCACCGGCAGCTGGGATATCCCCAAGGGCCTGCAGGACGCCGGCGAGACGCCGCTGGCGGCGGCCCGGCGCGAGCTGTTCGAGGAGGCGGGACTGGACTTTGACGCCAGCCGTTTTGAAGACCTGGGAGAGTTCAGCTACCGCCCGGACAAGCGGCTGCACCTGTTCAAGGTCGAAGTGGGGGACGAGTTGTGCAGCCTGGACCACCTGCGCTGCACCAGTTTTTTCCCGCACCAGCGCACCGGCGAGCCGACGCCGGAGGCGGACGGCTTCCGCTGGGCCGCGCGCGATGAACTGAGCACGCTGTGCTGGCCGCGCATGGCGGCGCGCCTGCTGGCGATGGAGTGGTGATCAGGCGCCGCCGGACACGCGCAGCGTGGTGCCGGTGATGTAGCGCGCCGCCGGCGACAGCAGCCACACCGCCGCTTCCGCAATTTCCTCCGGATCGCCCACGCGCAGCATGGGGATACGGCCCGCAACGCGCGCCGGCCGCCCGGCATCGCCGGAACTGGCGTGGATGTCGGTCTGGGTGGTGCCCGGCGCCACGCCGCACACGCGAATACCCTCCGCCGCCACTTCCTTGCCCAGGCCCATGGTGAAGGTATCGACCGCCGCTTTGCTGGCGGCGTAGCCGACATACTCGTTCGGGCTGCCGGCCGTGGCGGCGGTTGAGCTGATATTCACGATCACCCCGCCCTGCCCGTGCGCGCGGAAAGCCGCCAGCGCCAGCCGGCTGCACTGCATCAGCCCCAGCACATTGGTGCGGAACACGCGCTCCAGCACCGCCGGGTCGGTGGCGCTGAAGGTGCCCAGGCCGCCGGTAATGCCGGCATTGTTGACCAGGCCCGTCACCGGCCCCAGTACACGCTCGGTTGTGGCGAACAGGCGGGCGATATCGTCGTCGCGCGCCACGTCGCCCTGCACCGCCACGGCGCGCCCGCCGGCCGCCTCGATTTGCGCCACCACGCGCGCCGCCGCGTCGGCGTCGCTCACATAGTTCACAGCCACCGCCCAGCCGTCGGCGGCCGCCTGGCGGGCAATTGCGGCGCCGATGCCACGGCTGGCGCCCGTCACGATGAGTACTTTATCCATGCGCCGTATTGTATTTGATCTGGGTCATGGAATCCGCAGCGCCGGCGCGCCAGACTGGCGCAATCGACAAGGAGGTCACCATGCAACGCCTGGAATGGAGCCCGCTGCTGGAAACCGGGGTTGCCGAAATGGATGCTTCGCACCGCGCGCTGCTGCAAGCTATCCACGCAACCATCGACGCCGACGATACATCCCTGCCTGGACGGATCGCCGCACTGCTGGCCGCCCTGGCCGCCGATTTCGCCGAAGAAGAAGCCATGATGGACCAGTTGCACTACCCCGCCGCGCATGAGCACCGCGCCGCCCACCGCCGCCTGCTGGCCGCGCTGCAGCACGCGCTGCCCGTGGCGCAGGTCGATCCCGACGGCGCGCGCACCCTGCTGGAGCGGCTGCCGCGCTGGTTCCTGGGCCACCTGAGCGCGATGGACCTGCCGCTGGCCGTGGCCTATGAACGGACCGCGCGCCCCTACGCGCCGCCGCCCGGAGCACAGCTGCGGATCGAGCTGGCGCGCCTGCTACAGGAGCAAACCATCTGATTTAACGATAGATCTCATCGAAACATATAGGCTTCCGGAATGGGTTGCTGCGGCATAAGATGCCTCCATCAACAACACATTCCTGAAGGAGCCATACCATGAACAACCAAACCAACACCACTGTCCTGCCACTGACCGGCCGCATCCTGATGGCCGCCATCTTCATCATGAGCGGCATCGGCAAAATCGCCGCCCCGGCGGCCACCATGGGCTACATCAGCGCCATGGGCCTGCCCTTCCCTGCGGTGGCGCTGGCCGGTGCCATCGGCATTGAAGTGATCGGCGGCCTGCTGCTGGTGCTCGGCCTGTACACCCGCCCGGTCGCCCTGGCGCTGGCCGCGTTCTCGATCGTGACGGGCCTGGTCTTCCACAGCGCCGTCGGCGACCAGAACCAGATGATCCACCTGATGAAGAACCTGGCCATGGCTGGCGGCCTGCTGCAAGTTGCCGCCTTTGGCGCCGGCAGCCTGAGCCTGGATGCCCGCCGCGCTCCGGCCGCGCTGCGCGCCGCCTGAACGGTTGCCGAAAAACGGCGGGACACTTAGACTGCGACACCAAAAAGGAGATTTAGTCTGATGTTCCGCCACATCCTCATTCCCAGCGACGGTTCCGCCGCGTCCCAACTGGCAGTCAACGCCGCCTTGCGCATGGCGCGCGAGAGCGGCGCCCGCGTAACCGCCATCCACGTGCTGCCGGAAGAACCGGCCCTGGTGTCGCGCACCGAAGCCCAGCTGGCGGCCGCCGCCGAGGACGAAATCCTGGCCGCCATCGCGCGCCAGGCCGGCACCCTGCACGTCAACTGCACCACCCTGCAAGTCCACCACGAACAGCCGCATGCGGCCATCATCGCCACCGCCCTGCAGCGCGGCTGCGACCTGATCGCCATGGCCTCGCGCGGGCGCAGCGGCCTGGCCAGCCTGATGCTAGGCAGCCAGACGCAGAAAGTGCTCACGCACAGCAAGATCCCGGTACTGGTGTTCCGCGAGGGTTGACGCGCCCTAGCGCAGGCGCGCCTTGAGGTCGTCGTAGATCGGCACCGCCGCCAGCGCCAGCAGCACGCCGGCCAGCGGCAAGGTCGCGCCAAAGCCAATCGCCTTGAAGCCGAACGCGCCCGCCAGGGCGCCGATAAAGAAGGACCCGACCAGGGCGGCCAGGATACGCACCCGCTTCCAGTCCGCAGCCACCAGCGGCACGGCCTGGTCGTCGCGGTTCCAGTAGCACGCCTTGCCGGCCTCGATACCCAGGTCGGTGATGATGCCCGTCATATGCGTGGTGCGGATCTCGGCGTTGGAAAGCTTGGTGATGACGGCGTTCTGCAAACCCATCATGAAGCACAGCAGCGTGACCGTGGCCGGCAGCACCAGCACGTCGATCGCCTGCAGGCGCGCGCCAAGCACGCCGAAGGCCAGCAGCAGCAACGCTTCCAGCAGCAGCGGCAGCGCGAACTCGCTGTGCAGACGGCGGCGGCGGGCGAAATTGACCATGATGGCGCAGCAGGCGGCGCCCGCCATAAAGGCCAGCAAGGCGCCGGCGCAGTCGATGGCGGCCTCGATGGCACCCAGCGCCAGGTCGTCGGCGGCGGCCGACAGGATGCCGGTCATATGGGAGGTGTACTGCCGGACGGCGAGGAAGCCGCCGGCGTTGGCCGCCCCCGCCACGAAAGCGAGGGCGATGCCGAGGTGGCGATTAGCCTGGGCGGCGCGCTGCCGCCCGGTCAGGCGTCTGACATAGTTGATCGGCATTCGTCCCCGGCATGGTCATGGCTTACAGGTAAGCGCTGACGTCAGGACGGGTGGCCAGGGCTTGCTGCACCACCTGGACAATGTACTCGCGTTCCGCGCCGCGCAGTGGCTGGCGTGGGCGGCGTACGTTTTCGTTGCCGACACCGACCAGTGCTTCCACCAGTTTCAGATTTTGCACCAGCTTGGTCGAAACGTCGAGGTGCAGCAGCGGCATGAACCACTGGTACAGCTTCAGCGCTTCCGCATAGCGGCCGGCTTTCATCAGTTTGTACAGGGCCACGGTCTCTTTCGGGAAAGCCACCACCAGGCCGGCCAGCAGGCCGTCCGCACCCACGGCCAGGCCTTCGAAGGACAGGTCGTCCACGCCCATGAAGATGGCGTAGCGGTCGCCCACGGCGTTGCGCAGGTCGGTCACGCGGCGGATGTTGTCGGTCGATTCCTTGATCGATTCCAGCTCTTCGCAGTCGGCCAGTTCCTTGAAGTCGGCCGGGGTCAGGTCGACTTTATAGGTCACCGGGTTGTTGTACACCATGATCGGCAGCTTGGCAGCCTTGGCGATGGTGCGCAGGTTGGCTTTGGCCTCGTAGGCGTCGGCGGCGTACAGCACGGAAGGCATCACCATGAAGCCGTCCACGCCCAGGTCGCGCGCTTCCTGCACATAGCGCTCGGCGTTGGCGGTGCGGGTTTCGCTGACGTTGGCCAGCACCGGCACGCGGCCGTTGGCCACTTTCACGGCAGTCTTGGCGACCGCCAGCTTCTCTTCAAACGACAGGGTGCTGGCTTCGCCCAGGGAACCGCAGGTCACCAGGCCGTGGCAGCCACTGTCGATCATGAAGGAGAAGTGCTTCTCCATTTCGGCGTGGTCCAGCTCCTCGTTGGCGTGGAATTTGGTGGTTACTGCAGGGAATACGCCTTCCCATTTGATTGCTGCCATTTCAAGTCTCCTTGTGAGGTTCGAGGGTGATGATGCTGCCGGCACGGGCCGGCGAGATCGGTGTACGCACGGCGTCCGGACGCCATCCATACAGGAAATCGGTTGCGTTGCCGCAGATGCGGCCCTGGCACGGACCCATGCCGCAGCGGGTGTGCAGCTTGGCGCTGCGCCAGTTCGGTTGCGTGCGCAACTCGTCGTGGCACACGTCTTCGCAGCGGCAGACGATGGTCTCGGGCTGGGCCAGCGTGCGCAGTTCGGCGCGCGGCGCGAAGGCTTGCGCCAGCCTGCCGGCGAAACCGCGCCACTTGTCGCGCTCGGCGAAGTGGACCTGGGCCGCGCTGGACTGGCCGGCAGCCGCCAGGCCGGCGATGCGCCCTTCCACCAGCGCCAGGTCGACGCCGCCAACGCCGGTGCCTTCGCCGGCGCAGAGGATGTTGGCCACGCTGGTGTGCTGCCACGGGTCGGTCTTCACCGCGCCGTCTTCGATGGCGCAGCCCAGGGCGCGCGCCAGCTCGGTATTGGGCAGCAGGCCGTAGCCGCAGGCCAGGTAGTCGCAGGCGATGTCGATGCTGGCGCCCTTGCGCTGCACCAGCACGGCGCCCAGCTTTTCGTCGCCGCAGGCGGCGCTCACATAGCTGTCGCTGTAATACGGTATGCCGCGCAGGCTGGCGCCCAGCTTGAGCGCCTGCAGCGCTTTGGACGGCGTCAGCGCCAGGCCGGCGGCAAAGCGCGCCAGCGCCGGCAGGCCGGCCTGCTCGATGATGGCGGCGACAACCGCGCCGCGCTCCTTCAGGGTGGCCGCCACCGCCAGCAGCAACGGGCCGGTGCCGGCCACCACCACGCGCTTGCCCTGCACTGGGTAGCCGCCCTTGGCCAGCGCCTGCAGCCCGCCGGCGCCGGTCACGCCGGGCAGCGTCCAGCCGGGGAACGGCAGCAGCAGCTCGCGCGCGCCGGTCGCCAGGACCAGGCGGTTGTAGCGGATGCTGTGCGCCTGCTGCGCGTCCTGCACCAGCAGTTCGCCGGGCTGGGTTTGCATCAGCACGCGGGTGGCGGGCAGGAAGACGACGTTGTCCGCCGCCTGCAAGGCCTGCCACAGGTCGCGCGCCCTGGAGTCCTGCTGCTTGCCCGGACCGCCGCGCCAGATCTGGCCGCCGGCCAGCGGGTTATCGTCGATGATGGCGATGCGGCCGCGCGCCGCGCCGGATGCGGCCTGCGCCGCTGCCAGGCCGGCCGGGCCGGCGCCAACGATCACAATGTCAAAAAATTGCGTCATGCCGCAGCTCCCGTCTGCACATCCATGCCCGGCGCGGCCAGCGTCTGGCAGGACAGCACATGGGCACGGCCGTTGACCGTGACGCGGCACTCCTGGCACACGCCCATGCCGCACAGCGGTGCGCGCGGCTGCCCGCCGACCGAACGGCGCGTTACGCCCGCCCCGCCCGCGCCCTGCCCCGCGCTCGCCAACGCCGCAGCGCACGGCGAAGCGCCGGCAGCGGCGGCAGCAATCTGCGCGCGGCCCGCCGCGCCCGCCGCGCCAGCCGCCTCGCGCGCATCGGCCGCAATCGCGATTGCAGCGGCAACGGTGGTGCCGGCGGCGACGGAAGTGCTGCGCCCGTCGATCGTCAAAGTAATCTGGTCAGCCATAAGCCCTCCCCCGCTCGCCGAAGCGGCCTGGCAGGTAAGGACGGGCATCGATGCCCGCCTGCCCGCCCGCCATCTGCGCGGCCAGCAGTTCCGCCGTCGCCAGCGAAGTAGTGATGCCCAGGCCTTCATGCCCCGTCGCCAGCCACACGTCGCGGCGCGCCAGGTCGGGACCGATCAGCGGCAAGCCATCCGGCGTCGCCGCCCGCAGACCGGTCCAGCAACGCAGTATGTTCAGCCCAGCCAATGCCGGCGTGTATTCCACCGCCCGGCGCAGCATGCGCGCCATCATGGCCGGTTCCGCCGCCAGGTCGGTGGTATCGAACTGGCGGGAAGACCCGATCAGCACCTGCCCGGTGGGGCGCGGCTGCAGGTTGAACGCCACCGAATCGCCATCCGACGCATGGGCGCTCTTGATGTAGCCCAGCTCCACCAGCTGGTGCCGGATAAAGCCCGGGTAGCGGTCGGTAATCATGATGTGGCCCTTCTTGGGCCGCAGCGGCAAGTCCGGCGCCAGCCCCAGGCAACGCGTGCCCGCCGCCAGCACCACCTGGCCCGCCGACAGATGCGAACCATCCGCCAGCCGCACGCCGCCCTCCTCCAGCGCCACCACATCGCCCTCGATGAGGGTCGCGCCGCGCGCCACCGCCCGCGCCAGCAGGATGCGAGCGCTCTTGGGCGGATACACCAGCCCATCGCCCTGCACGAGCAAACCACCGGCCAGGCCCGGACGCAGCTGCGGCTCCAGCTTGTACAAATCCGGCGCACCGATCACATCGCACTGCAGGCCATGCGCCGACATGGTGGCGGCCTTGGCGCGCGCCGCCTCCAGTTCCTCATCGTCGGCAGCCACCCAGATCGTGCCGCAGCGGCTGTACTCATGGCGCTGCGGCTGGCCGTCCACCAGTTCGCGCCACAGCTCCAGCGAATGGGAGCTCAGCGCCAGTTCGGCCGCGTTGTCGTCCATGGCCACCAGGTGGCCCATGCCGGCCGCCGTGGCGCCGCTGCCGACCGCATCGCGCTCGACCACGGCCACGCGCAGGCCGCGCGCCGACAGGGCATCGGCGCAAGCCGCGCCGATAATCCCGGCGCCGACGATCAGCACGTCCGGTTTCATGATCAACGAATGCCCCAGACGAATGGATCGCTCGGATCAAGCACCAGGGTCGACGTCGCATTGACCCACGCCTTGCCGCGGATCGAAGGCAGCACGCGCTCGCCATCGCGGCGATAGGAAGCCTCGAACACGCTGCCGACGATGCTCTCCTGGCGCCACACCTCGCCCTCGGCCAGCTTGCCGTCGGCCGCCAGGCAGGCCAGCTTGGCGCTGGTGCCGGTGCCGCAAGGCGAACGGTCGTAGGCGTTGCCCGGGCAGAGCACAAAGTTCTGGCTGTCCGCGCCGTTGCGCGAATCGGCAAAGAGTTCGATATGGTCGATCAGCGCGCCGTTATCGCCGGTAATGCCTTGCGCCTCCAGCGCATCCTTGATCGCCGTGGTGTAGTTGGACAGCTCGCGCACATTGCCCAGCTCCAGCTGCCGGCCATGGTCCGACACCAGGAAGAACCAGTTGCCGCCCCAGGCGATATCGCCACGCACCACGCCGTAGCCCGGCACATCGACCGGCACCGCCGACGCCTTGCGCCAGGACGGCACATTATTCACGGTCACGCTGCCATCTTCATGCAGCTGCGCCTCCACCACCCCCACCGGCGTATCGATCCGGTGCACGCCGGCGCTGATGCGGCCCATATAGGCCAGCGACGCCACCAGGCCGATGGTGCCGTGGCCGCACATGCCGAGGTAGCCGACGTTGTTGAAAAAGATGACGCCTGCGGCACAATCCGGCGCATGCGGCTCGCACAGCAGCGCACCGACCAGCACGTCCGAACCGCGTGGCTCGCACACCACGCCGGAGCGGAAACCGTCATGCTCATCACGGAAGCGCGCCAGGCGCTCATTCAGGGGGCCGTTCCCCAGGTCGGGGCCGCCGTCAATCACCAGGCGGGTGGGTTCGCCGCCGGTGTGGGAATCGATAATGGCTATGGTTTTCATGCTTGCCATCTTAGGCTCTTCGCCGCCCGCCGTCTTGCATCGCCGCCTCGTTGAAGGTGACGAAATCTGCACAATCGTGTAAAAATGAAGTAATTGACGGGGAGGACGGCATGGCAGCACATCATTTACACAGTTCCGCGCGCAGCGAAATGGGCGCAAAGATCGGTGATGTCTTCTTTGCCGAGCCCCTGTTCGACACCCTGCCGGACGTGGTGTTCTTCCTGAAAGACCGCCAGGGCCGCTATGTGGTGGTCAACCAGACGCTGGCCCGCCGCTGTGGCATGAAGGACAAGGCCGGCCTGCTCGGCAAGACCGCCAACGAAGTCTTCGCCGCCCCACTGGGCCAGCGCTTCCAGGCCCAGGACCAGGCCGTGCTGGACGACGGCATGCTGATCGAAGACCAGCTGGAGCTGCACCTCTACCCCAACCGCGACCCGGGCTGGTGCCTGACCCAGAAACGCCCGTTGCGCGACGCCCACGGCGCCATCATCGGCCTGGCCGGCGTGTCGCGCGACCTGGCCATGGCCGACCACAAGAACCCGGCCTACCACAAGGTGGCCGACGCCGTGCGCCTGATCCACGAAAAGTACAGCGAACCCCTAACCCTGCCGCAACTGGCGCGCACCGCCCATATGTCGGTCGCACAGATCGAACGCTACTTCGACCGCATCTTCCACCTCACACCGCGCCAGATGATCATCAAGACCCGGCTGGAAGCCGCCTCGCGCCTGCTGGCAGGCAGCGCCAGCGTGGCCGATATTGCCCAGGCCTGCGGCTACGCCGACCACAGCGCCTTTACCCGCCAGTTCCGCGCCACCGTCGGCGTCACCCCCAGCGAATACCGCCAGTTGCAGCGCGGCGACTGAGCCTTCGCCCGCCGCGCTATCCTGCGAACTCCAATGGTATGCTGCGCAATATGAAAATTCGCCTCCCCGCCATCCTCGCCACCCTCTGCCTGACGTTCAACGCCACTGCGGAACCGCTTTTGTTCACAGGACAGGTGCAGTCAATCACACTACAGCCGTCCGGCGTCGGCCAATGCTCGCTGCCGTGCGGCGCCCCGAAGCCGCCGGTGAATGGCATCCAAAGCATCTGTATCAGCAATATGGGCGGCTGCCAGAACGCCATCGTCAAGGTATTGACCGACCACCTGGGCGGTGGCGCGGAAGGCAAGGAATTGGCGTTCGCTTCGCGCACCGGGGAATGGGGCAAGCTCAATTTCCCGAATATGGCCGAGCCTATCCTGGTTTACTCACGCGGCGGCCAGCCACGATGGCACCCTTTAGTGGAGCGTGAAGGGACAAGCTACGTGGACGCGCCCGACGGCCAACGCCCACTAAGCGACTTCATAAACGAGTTTCAGGCGCAGCCCGTCAGCTCACGGTAGGCGGGACGCTCCCGCAACAACTCCAGGTAGCCCTGAATTGCTGGATAGGACGGTCGCTCGATCGGCGTTTGCAGCCATCGGTTCAGCGACAGGCCCAGCACGATATCGGCCAGTGTGAAGGCGGCGCCGGCGGCATACGGCCCGTGCGCAGCCAGATGGCGGTCCAGGATACCGACATTCCGGTTCCAGGCCGCCGCACTGGCCGCAACCTGCGCCAGATCGGTGAACGCGGCATGCCCCCGCACCAGCGCCATGAATGCATAGCGCCAGGAAGAATTCAGGTCCGTCGCCTGCCAATCCATCCACTGCTCAACCCGAGCGCGCGCCTGCGGATCGACCGGCAGCAAATCAGCCCGCCCCGTCTTGCCAGCCAGGTAGCGGCAAATACTGTTCGACTCCCACAGCACAAAGTCACCATCCACCAGCACCGGCACCATCGCATTCGGATTCAGCGCCAGGAACTCAGGCACATTGGTGGCACGGAAGCCATCGCCCCAGTCCTCGCGCTCATATGGCAGACCGGTTTCGGCCAGCGTCCACATCACCTTGCGCACGTTGATAGACGTAGGCTTTCCCAACAGTTTGATCATAAGGCTCAGCTCAACCAGAAATCGTCAACGGACAAATCATAAACCGAATTTGACCCAGATCATGGCTGCACGACTCCCGGCGGCACACACTGCCTGCATCCAGTCCAACAGGAGGAAGCTATGTACAAGCACATTCTTTTCCCGACCGACGGTTCGCCCGCCTCCAACGCAGCGCTGCATGAAGCAGTCAATTTCGCCAAGGAAGCCGGGGCACGGATCACCGCGCTGCACGTCATCCCTGAGTTCCACATCTTCACCTACCACCCCGACATGCTGGAGGACACGCGCGGCGTGTACCTGAAGGAAAGCGAACGCCATTCAGCGGCCGTGCTGGAAGACGTGGCCAAGGTGGCGCGCGAGCACAACGTCCCCTGCGACGTCGTACAGCGCCGTTCCGACCAGCCCTATGAAACCATTGTCGCCATCGCCGTCGACTACGGCTGCGACCTGATCGCCATGGCCACCCACGGCTACAAAGGCGTACGCGGCGTGCTGCTGGGCAGCGAAACGCACCGCGTGCTGCTCAACACACCAGTGCCGGTACTGGTCTTCCGGCCGCGCGAAACTGCGGCTTAAACGCCACAACGCGCAAAGAGAATTATGACGACCCCGTCACACTGCGCGACCAAAACTGGACAAATCGCCGGATTTGTCCAGGATGGGACTTTTCAAACCGGTATATAAGCCTGGCGTCTGAATCGCCAAGCTTTTCCATATTTGTCCGGTACCCCGTGCTGCAGCATAGTCACGCCCATTATTTACAGCACGGGGAACCACCATGTCTTTCGCAATCCGCCAACTGGCGCTGGCCGCCGCCCTGGTCGCCGCAAGTGCCGCCCAGGCCTCCAGCGCCGACCACCACGAATTTGAAGCCACCCTGCACGCGCCCTACCGCGCTGCCGCAGGCGCAAATGAAGCGCGCAGCTTCACCCTTGAATTCAGCTTCCCCAACGTCAGCGAAGCGCAAGCCGTAAGCTGGGTGCTGGAAGTCGTGTCCCCCAACGGCACCACGGTGGAACGCTGGACCGGCGTCGAACGCCTGCACGGCAAACCGGTCAGCGTGAACGTCGACTGGCAAGGCCGCAACCGCCGCAATGCCCTGCCACGCGGCATCTACAAAGCCCGCCTGCGCGCCATATCGGAAGAATCGAAACGCGGCCTGGCCGCCAGCGCCGACGCGGTACAGGCCCGCATTGCCGCCCACGGCGACGATGTGCACGAACAGGAATGGGACATTGCCATCGGCCAGCAGCAGACCAAAGCTGGCGCGCCGGTCATGATGGCCGCCGCACCGGCCCCCTCCGCCCTGCCATACACCGTCTACTTCGGCAACCTGCACAGCCAGACCAACCACAGCGACGGCGGCGGCGACCTGGCCAGCTGCAGCGGCGCGCAAGCGCCGCAATCGGCAGCCTACGGCCCGAACGACGCCTTCAGCTACGCCAAGAACCGCGGCCTCGATTTCCTGATGGCGTCCGAACATAACCACATGTACGACGGCTCGGACTCCACCAACACCTCGGCCAGCCCCGCCACCGCTAAGGCGCTGTACCAGTCCGGCCTGAGCGACGCGGCCAACTTCAACAGCGCCAACCCCGGCTTCCTCGCCATTTACGGCCTGGAATGGGGCGTCATCAACAACGGCGGCCACCTGAACATCCTGAACGCCAACGAGCTGCTGGGCTGGGAAAGCAACAGCTCCGGCCAGCTGCTGGCCGACACGCTGACCGCCAAGAACGACTACGCCGCCCTCTACACCCTGATGCGCCAGCGCGGCTGGCTGGGCCAGTTCAACCACCCTTCCACCTCGGGCCAGTTCCTGGTCAACTCCGTACCGCTCGGCTACACCGCCGACGGCGACGAAGCCATGGCCCTGTGCGAAGTGATGAACACCTCCGCCTTCTCCACCAACACCACGGAAAGCGAAACAGGCCGCAGCAACTACGAAGGCGCCTGCCGCAAAGCGCTGGAAGCCGGCTTCCACGTGGCCTTCTCCACCAACCAGGACAACCACTGCGCCAACTGGGGCGCCTCGTACACCAACCGTACCGGCGTGCTGATCCCGAACGGCACCGCCCTGACCAGCGCCAGCTTCATGGACGCGATCCGCGCCCGCCGCGTGTTCGCCACCATGGACAAGACCTCGCAGCTGGTGCTGACCGCCAACGGCCGCATGATGGGCGAACGCTTCACCAACAGCGGCCCGCTCAACCTGGTGGCCAACTTCAGCAGCACCAGCGGCAAGACCGTCTCCACGGTCGAAATCTTCGAAGGCGTCCCAGGCCGCAACGGCACCGTGACCCTGCTCTCCTCCAGCGCCAACACCACCACCACGCCAAGCGACGGCGCCCACTTCTACTACGCCAAAGTGACGCAAAACGACGGCAACATCCTGTGGTCGGCACCGGTCTGGGTGACGCAGCAGGCTGGCGGCGGCGACACTGCCCCCCCAACCGTCAGCGCAACGAGCAGCGGCAGTAGCGGCACCATCACCTTCAACGCCAATGCCAGCGACAACGTGGGCGTGACCAAGGTCGAGTTCTACGTCGACGGCGCGCTGAAAGGCAGCGACAGCGCAGCGCCCTGGTCCTACGCCTTCAACTCCAGCAGCATCGCCAACGGCAGCCACGCCCTGACCGCCAAAGCGTTCGACGCCGCCGGCAACAGCACCCTGTCGGCGCCCGTCAACTTCAACGTCAGCAACGTCACCGCGCAGCAGCTGGTGCTGAACGGCGGCTTCGAATCCGGCAACACCAACTGGAGCGCCAGCAGCGGCGTGATCACCAACGACAGCTCGGTCGCCGCCCGCACCGGCAGCTGGAAGGCCTGGATGAACGGCTACGGCAGCGCCCACACCGACACGCTGTACCAGCAAGTCAGCATCCCATCCAGCGCCAGCAGCGCCACCCTCGGCTTCTGGCTCAAGATCACATCGGACGAAACCACCACCAGCCAGGCCTACGACACACTGAAAGTCCAGGTCCGCAACAGCAGCGGCGCGGTACTGGCCACCCTCGCCACCTACTCCAACCTGAACAAAGGAACGAGCTACGTGCAGCGCACCTTCGACCTGGGCGCCTACAAGGGCCAGACCGTGCGCATCTACTTTGAAGGCGTGGAAGGCTCCACCGTCGCTACCTCCTTCATCGTGGACGACGTGACGCTGAACGTGCAATAACCAAGCTGCACCCTGGGCACAAGCCTTTGTCAGGCTTGTGCCTGAGACCACCGCCGCACTCAATTGGACTCCTCTTGCTGTAAGCCGAATTCTGGGGTGTAATGGCGCCTCTTAGTTATTAAATGAGCAACGCCATGCATAACAGCCTGCCAGAAGACGTCTTCTATCAATCACTGCGCGAACCCTTACTGCGGTTTTATGGTTACGAGCAGTTGTTCTCCGATCACGTGGAGACCTTTGGGCAGGTGACTGCCGGCCTGCAACACCACGCGCAGAACCCGGGCGGCAGTTCGCACTACAGGTTAATGGACATGGCCGAACTCCTGGCCAGCGACGCCACGGCACACCTGGTCAACTGCTACAGCGCCGGCCACCCGATCTCCGACCTGCAACAGTTCTATGGCCGGGCAGTTGAGTACTGGGAGACTTACGCACATTATAACCAGGCCTACAACGACAGCGGCGAGCGTGAAACACCATGGGCGCATGTACCGCTGGCCAGCCCCAAATACCACCAGGCGTTGACAATGACCTGCTTCGCCCTCCTGCTCGGCAAGCAAGACATGCTGCAGCGGCTTGCCCCCTTACTGGACTACTGCAACGACTATCGCGATGGGCTGCTCGAACGCCTGCTAAGCTGCAGCGTCGACGGCCGGGAGCCAGGCACCAGCATTTGCAGGCGCAACCTGCCCTATTCGAAAACACTCGCCATTTTCTCCGCGCCAGCAGCGAACCGCCCGCAATTGATGGCACGCTACCTCGCCGAGTGGTACCAGTCCAGCCGGCGGGAAGACTACTTCAACCGGCACGAAAAGGGACACGACTTCGTCGGCTACTGGTCCTGGGAGGCTGCGGCGATCACGCTGGTACTGGGAATCGACGACAGCAGCTATCGCGACATGCCCTACTACCCGAAGGATATCGTCGATTTCGCGCGCGCTGCGTATGGGGACGATGGGCCGGTCTATCACGCCCCTGCCACGCTGGGCCCCAGCGAGTTGCCCGTCCCATCCAGCTTTGGCGAACTGCAGGAGTATTGGCAATTCAAGAAATTCTCCATGGCCGAATTCGAGAGCAAGCGCCGTTCCGGCCGCATGCGCTACGAGAGCTATGAAGACAACCTCGAATACGCAGCGCTGAAGACCTTCTACGAATGCGGCGACCCCGATGATTACGACGCGGCAGCCCAGTTGGCATGGGAATCCGTCAACCACCTGCGCAACTGCTTCAGCGCCGGCCATACGCTGGAAGACTTGCATGCCTTCTATCCTTTGGCCGTCGGCTTCTGGGAGAACTACGGGCGTTTGCTGAAGTCCTATGCGCCCGGCGCGAATGCGGCTCGGGCATATGAGGACGACGACTACGATGAATTCAAGACCTGGGTTGACTTGCGTGGCGACGATTACCATACCGCCCTGTCGCTGGTGTGCTTCGCCATCCTGCTCGGCCACCAGGACCAGTTGGCCCGCATCATGCCCGTCCTCGACCACGGCAACCAGCGTCGCGACGCACTGTTGGAACAGCTTGTCGCGCCATGGGTACCTGGCCGAGGCGAAATGCCAAAGAAATGCACACGCGGCAAACCCTACTCGCAAACCTTGCCGCTGTTCTCCTGCGCACCGGAGAAACGTGCAGCCATGATGGCGGAATACATGCGCGGATGGTACGACATGAGCGAGAACGAGCCCTACTTCGGCACCAACCGAAAAGGCATGCAGTACTTTGGCTATTGGTCATTCGAAGCGGCCGCCATCACCTTCGTACTCGGCATCGACGATGCGACTTACCGCGAGGACCGCTTCTATCCGCGCGACCTGGTCGACTTTGCCCTGTCACGCGCTGCCTGACCAATTTGACTTTGCCAAGCTTGAAATCGCTGAACTGAAAGTACTGGCACGCAACGCTTCGCGCCTCCAGCGAAGGCACTACATCGACCTAGGGCGCGACCACCTAGCCTGGCAAGAAATCGCCGCATCGTCGGAATTAGAGGGCATCACCATGACCGACAGTGCCAAACGTGCCGGACGCATGATCCCCGGCTACCCCAGCTATGTACAGGTAATAATGAAGGAGAGCCGCGCCAGGCGTCTGCGTTGACCCGGCGTCGATTCAGTCAAGGCCGCGCAGCACCCGCGCTGCCCGGCCTTGACGGCCCGGACCAAAGCACCCTCGGTCATGCGGTCCAAGCTGGATGTTCGCCTTGCGCCGCACGTAAACTCGGGGCTGGGCCTTGGGGTTGCATTCACACCAACTAACGGCGAAGCGCGGAGGCAAGCGAAGGCACGGGCGCCGTAGCGCGCCCTGTAGCCCTGACCATGTTGCGTGTTCATACTGACTGACGGCAGCGCGCTGCCGTACGCGCCGTAGGAGCGCACGCCGTGGCGCTGACTGCTTGATGCGCCCCCAAGGCGCACTAGCTGGATTGGCAGCCACGCAGGGGCGCAAGACATAACGCCCGTTCCGTCAAGCCGCAGGGCGCGTAGGCGAAGCCGGAGCGATCGGCCCAAGGAACGAAGCGCAGCGTAGTGAACGGGCCGATTTGACGGAATGCCGCGTTATGTGGAATCGGCCGCGCAGCGGCCGATTTCCCCCGGAGCGACTGTGCCTTTGCTGGTGTTGACCTGACTGACGGCGGAGCGCGGCGGCAAGCGCCGCCAAGCGCGCGCCCCCTAGCCCGCGAACGAACCAAGCGTGGCCTTTGCTCCCCGCGCAGCGGCTGGCGGTATCGCGCAGCGACTGACTGGATTGTCCCCATTGCGTCATATCAACTTTCGAAGCAAGAAGTAAAATGACGACATGTCGAATACTAAACTCCCTGCCCCCATCCAGCAGATCCGTGCCATTTACGATGATCAGACCATTCGCGTTTATCAAGCCTACTCAGGTGAAATCGCCGATTCAGCAATAGCGAACGGAACTTTCGTCTCTCCCCCTTTCAAGATGGGGAGAATGACTTGGATCAAGCCATCATTCCTATGGATGATGTATCGCTCAGGGTGGGGGTTGAAGGATCCTGGACAGTCCCGGATCCTGGCAGTCGACATTTCTCGCGAGGGGTTTGAGTGGGCATTAGCCAACAGCTGTCTTAGTCACGGGCAGGGTACCAACGATCGAGAAAAATGGCGACAGCTTTTGGAAAACACACCTGTTCGAGTCCAATGGGATCCTGAAAGAGATCTCTTATTACAACCTCAAAGCTATCGCGCTATTCAAATCGGCTTATCCAAACACGCCGTCGACCTTTACGTTCACTCATGGATTCAGCGGATCATAGATGTGACCCCCATAGCTCATGCTATTCATGCCCATCTTCTGCGCAATGAAATTGAGGCAGCGCGAACATTGGTTCCCGTGGAGCGACCGTACCCTATTCGTCACGATCAGTTCCGCAACGTTTTCACCGGGACAGAGTCCGACGCCCACCCATGATACTAATCTTGGCCCCCGGTCTCTAGCGAGCGCAATAGTCGCTGTGCATTTTCCGCGAGAACTGGATTGTCGCCGCCGGCGATCAGGCCTAACTTTGCTTTCGCATCATCGCTGCCAATTGCTTGCAGCGCATATAAACACTTTACGCCGAGGGCATAACTCTCATCGTAATCCAGGTATGGGAACTCGACGAGAGCTGCGCGATATAAGCAATCCACGGTCCCAGGCAGCCTCAAATTCTGCAAAACCATCGCGATATTCTCGTGCTGCATGTGCCAGTCCTGCAGGATGAGCTCACACAACACTTCAGCGCATTCAGCACCAAAGCCAAACTGAAATCCGAGAAGCATAAGATGCTCTACGGCGTCTGAATCACGCTCTTTCAGAGCTGTTTCGAGTTGCTTTGGTAAGAAGGCCGACGCCGGATCGCGAACCTCGGGGAATTGCTTAAGAAATTCTTCCTTAGAGATTCGCCCGAGAGTCAAAGCTAAAGCCAATTCTTGCATTTGTTTATTCATTGTCGCACCGCCGAAAATCCTTGGATGTTCGAGTTAAAGGTATCAAGCGCTCTCCCTTGGCCAAGTCCGATATTAATTTGCGAACCTTCAGCTTTAAAGAACGCATTGCTTGACGACCAGCCCTTCGATACCACGGGCATTTCTCCATAAAGCGATTTCGAAAGAGCGGAAGCATCCCTTACACCCATACCTTCCAACGCATTGAGCGTGCCGCTCCTCATCTTGAATTGAACCAGAACGCCCTGATAGTTCTCCGAGAATGCTCGGGTTGGAGAAATAAAGGTTTCAGCGGTTGCCGGCAGCCTGCCTGTGGCCACGAGCTCTTGGTAGTGGGCGGCGCTCATAGTTCGATAAAAGACCTCCGCCTCTTTCGCAGCAAACAGACCTCGGACCCAAACCAGCGCTCTGGCAGGCAACGACAGAACACCCGCGGCATCTACCGCTAGGTCAGCCTTCTCCCGAAGATCGACACCCTTCTGCCTGGAGCTGAAATTCGGATCCATGACATCGCCGATCTTACCGGAAGCGAACCCCTGCGAGAATGCTTCAACGCTAGGGTCCGGAGCCATTGCCATCCCAGTCTTAGCGCCGACGAATCCAACGACTGAAGGAGTAGTGTTTGCCGACTTGGTATTGGCTTTTTCCTACTTCAACACACCGAGGGCATCACGGCCCCTTCGAGGCATCACGCGAAGTGTGCTGGTTCAGTAACTTTACAACGATAATCATACCCAAGGTGACAATACCGGACGCAACAAGGCCAATAACTAAACTAGGCGCTATTACGAAAGACAGTAATTCCCAATTGATGTTCCCCGCCGCATCCATATACTCATTTTGAGGATTATGTGAGAGCGCGATATAGGCGACAAGCCCCGGGGGAACAACCATCGCCATGAGCGCGCAGAAGATCACAATCATTTTTTGAAAGCGTGTCATTACTCGTTCACCAGTTGATTATACGTAGGGTGGCTATGTTGACCTCCGCGATACTGCTCCCTGAAGGATTGACGCGCATTTCTCATCTGGAGAAGAGACGGATCGCTCCAAGGCTTGCTATCGTAGATGGCTTGCACCCTTGCCCCATAATCCGACACCTTATCCTTTGCCAATGAGTTATACAGCGTTGCCACTCCTCTTACCGAGGGATTGTCAAGTCGGTCCGCAATCCCCTTAATGATCCGGATACCAGCCTCAATGTTGGTTGCTGGATTCTTCAAGTCCTCACGCGAGTAGCCGAGACCAGCCCATGTATCAGGTCGAACATTCATCGGAAGAATCGAAGTATTCTTCTGGAACGGTGCTACCCAACTGTCATACCAGCCATGCGTGGTTTCCATGTACATAATGGCTTTTACAAGATTCGGATCAACTCCATACTTCGCTGACCTCTCGTCAATAAGCCCAGAATACTTGGTTACTTGCTCTTGCATCCGCCATTCATAGAATGGCTCATCTGCGGAAGCACCGGGGTTTTCAGCAATGCGAATAGTCCCGTGAGTTCCGTTAAGAATACTCTGGCGGCGTTCGCCTTCAGTTCCCAGCCCATTGATTGCCGAAGCGCTAGCTCCTTGGGCAACAGAGAAACTATTGATGCTTGCGTTATTTTGGGCAACAGTTCTGCTCGCAGCCGTCCCCGTTGACACCACAGCACTTGGGTTATTAACGACGCCATTACCGGCCGGGATACCGCCACTACGTCCCCAACCGAAATTAAAGTTGAAGCTGAAGTTAAAGCCAGTGCTGGAACCCGACGAGCCGGAGCCGATCCAACCGGTGAAGTTATATCCACTTGGATCAACAAATGCCAGCGGATTGTTGATGACATAACTGTATCGATTGTAGTTCTGTCCTTCCAACGGATCCTGAATCATCGGATCCGGGCTGAGGAAGCGCGAGGTGACCGGGTCATAAACCCGTCCATTCATATGCACTAATCCCAGCTGGTCCAGCATCTCGTGGCCGGTATAACCCTTGTTGTCGATCACGCCATGCCCTTCGCCACCGCTATCGTGGTCGGACGTGCTGCGGCGCTTACCCCACGCGTCAAACTCCATCTGTTCCTTCAAAATCCCAGCTTGATTGGTCACCGCGACAAGGCTGCCCAAGTGGTCGCCATGGGTCCAATAGAGCTCAGGTGTGCTTGCGCCTGGCCTATCAATCTCCATGCCAATACCAAGCGGCCAGTATGTCTTGACCGTTTCGTCGTCGCCCTTGTACTCCACTTCCTGTGCTCCGGCGTATACAACGACCAGACCATCGCTGCGCTCCTGACGCGTACGTTGGTGCTCAGGTCCGTAGACGAACGTGCTCCATGCGCTGCCGCCAGAACAGTCAGTCGGGTTGCCGCCTACGACGATCTTTGCTGGCATATTAAAGCTGGTCCAGCACATCGCGCGGCCAGCGCCGCTGACCATATTACCGTTAAGGTCATAGTCAAACCTCAGCTCACCTGCCGGGCCGGAGATCGACTTCAGGGCGTGCGGCATGTTCATTACGGGCTCGTTCGTGTAATAAGTAAAACTGCCGACTCCAGTTTTGGTCTTCATATTGCCAACGGCGTCATAGCTGTACTCGAGCAACGACTTGCCTGTGACTTGGCTCGAAGTCAATCGGTTCAACTCATCATAGCTAAAACCCTCAATGAAACCGTTACCGCGCCAGTAACGCGTACGCTGTTGCATGTTGCCGATCCGGTCGAAGGAATAGTGCTCTTCCCAAAGCGGCCTCTCCTGCGTATCCGACAACACAACATCGGAGGCCAGGCCAGTAAATGGATTAAAGTCGGTACGCAACTGCAAACCGTTCCCGAACGACAGTGCTGTCTGGCGTGCGCCGGCATCCTGGGTCAAGATCTGCCACAACAACTTATCGCCGCGCAAAATGCGGTCAAGATAGCCATACTTGTTGTACTTCAAGCCATACGATTTGACCGGACCGGCTTCACGTTGATATTCGAGACCGGCCACACGTCCCCATGCGTCATATTTAGTCACACTGGAATACAGTTTTCCATAGACCTTCTCCTCGGTCGCCTTTAGGCGGCCTTTTTCATCGTACTGGTAATTACGACGATAGTCCTTGGCATCGCTTGTTCCCGTATAAGAGACAGCCAGCTTCCCTACACCGTTGGCAGCGCTGTCGTATTCCCAGTGGCTTTCCAAGTCCGTTTCAAAGCGAGCGCGCATGCGGTCCAACATATCAAATGCGAAATAAGTCTTCTGCCCCTTCGGCCTTTGCTTTCGACTTTGCTGCGCCCAGACCTGGCCCAATGGGTTGACCCAGTAGTCAGTAACACCCATGTTGGGGTCATTCAGCTGCACTTTGCGGCCCAACATGTCGTACTTCACCACGACCTCGAATTTGTTCGGATCTACGGAACGCGCCAAGTTGCCAAACGACTCATACTCCAATTGAGTGCGCCCGTTCTTGGCGTCGGTAATCTCGACTACCTGGCCAATTTCGTTTCGCTTCGTTGTCCGCTTCTGGCCTTTGGCGTTGCTCTCCTCGGTAAACAGTCCCATGTGCTTAATGGTGGCGCTGTGAGCGTCCCCGTTTTCGTCAAGGGTAGTTACTTTAGTGACGCGATCCAGGTCATCATAGTCAAGGCTGCGAGCCAGAACCGCACGTTGGTTCACGAAATGCGGCTGGTCGATTTCCTTCAATCGACCACGATCGTCGTAGCGGCGGTCCGTCACCACTTTGGCGCCGTTAAAGCCCCACGTAGCGATACGCAGTACGCGGCCAGCACTGTCCATGTAGGTCAGCTCAGGCATTGCAATGCGGTCGATACCATTGGTCGCCTCTGTGTGATGAACCATCTTCGCTCCAGATGGGCAGCTCACCGAGCACTGCTTCAGCTGGCCGGAGATCGTATTCCCGTCAGGGCCAATTTTCTTTACTGCGCGGCCAAGACCATCGATCACCCAATCAGTCCTCAAACCGTTTGCGGTGGTCCACTGCCTCAAGGCACCCGTGGCGTAATCGTACTTAATCACTTCCTCCTGACCGAGGTGATTCTTAACCTTGTACGGGAAACGCCCCTTTTCATATTCGAGTTCCGAAACGGTGCGTGTCTTGATCGTCGCACAGTCCTTTTCTGGCCAAAGAGTGTCACCGCACGCAGGATCGGTCCAGCTCTGCGTAACCTTTTTCACAAGACCGTAGAGATTCTCGGTCCGGTCAAATACTGTCTCCAATGCGAGCGGAGTGTCTTTGGCGATGGTTTCCTTACTGCGCAAACCGGTGTTTTGGTCGTACTCGTAGTCCACTGTACGGGTTACGGGATCCATGCCGCTGCCGAACTTCATAACGCTCACTTTAGTCGGCAGACCGCTCAGGTAGGCCTTGCCAGCCTCCGTGAGGAACTTCGTCTCGGTTCGCGTTACATACGACTTGGTCTCAGGCGTGTCGGTCGTCGTGACCGTTTGCACGTTCAGGTTGCCCCACCCATCCAGATACTCGTTGACGGTGCGGACATTTCCGAGGCTCGGATAGCTATTGTTTGTGAAGTCCACGTCGCGGCGGAGCACAGACTTTTCTTTCACAAACGGGAAGTAGGTTACGCCGCCATCGAGAGGATAGCGTTTTGTTTCAAGGGAAAAATTCGTATATTCAAGCGCATACGAGCCATGAGTTTTACTTACAGTGATTGGCATCCCGACAAACGGGAAGTCCTGGCGGAACTCATGCTTGGTCACGATTTTCGTAGCCTGGTCAATCGCGCCCATTACGGCGAAGCCAAGATCACCGCGGCCATGCGCATTGCGCATCGCACCTTGGTAGTAGAAGTCGGTCGCCAGCATTTGGCCGCGACCGTTATCTTGACGCAGTTGCTTGACCAGCACTCCCGAGGAAGTGCTCATCATCGGATAAGTTGGAATTCTGAAGCGGCCATTGTCGTCGGCATAACGCGTATAAACCTTCTCATCATCTCCACGCGAATAGCTCACCTCTTCGCGATAACCAAGCCCATTGACCACGCTGACCATTTTATCTTGCATGGCCGGCAGCTCCACTGAGGTAACCCAGCAAGTCTTGTAAAACCGGCCGTCTCTCTTAGATGGATATGAAGTGCAATTAAGAGATGCCGGGACCTCGCTCGGCCCGGACATGATTAGTCGGGAAACGGTGTCGAACGCATAGCGCGTCGAAGGAGAGAGGCCATTGGTTTCAATCTTTTTACATACTTCCGCTTCGCCGCTGATATGGCACAGCTCAGGGTGTTCGGAGTCCTTGAGGGTCCAAAATCTGCTTGCGCCATCGCCGGTAAAATCTCCGATGCCGGGATAATAGAATCGCCGACTCATAATGTCCGTCATGACCCACCCCTGCAAATTCCGGCACTCTAAGCCGGTTTCGGAACTCTGGCAAAGCCTCGCCACCGGTTTGCTAGAGCCGGGAGCATATTTCATGTAAATCAAATCAGCTAGACCGTCTCCATTTACATCGCCTGTTGCTTGACCGGAAACCGTTTCGCTATCGGTAACTACATCAAACTTCTCACATTTCAGATTCGAACCTGTGATTTGGCAGAGTGCGATAGCCGTCGATGTGTTCGAAAGGCGCACAATGGAGTAGAAGTGGGGCGTCCCTTGTTTGCTCAATTGGATCGGGACTAGCTGCTCCAGCTTGAAATTCGTTGGTATTTGCGCAGCTATTGCCTCGCAAGTCATCCGGTCGCCACTATAGGCGCAAGCCGTCATTTGATTCTGATTGTTGAAGTACGCCAGTTGCATGCGGCCATCGTTTAGGAAGCTATGTAGAACCGGAGGATTCGCCCTTTTCATACCGGTTTGCAGAGGCAATTCCCCGCCGGCTTCGCACGTGGAAAAGTTTGGGCTGTCATTCGAAAAAGCTGGAGTTGCAGCAAGGCAATATGCCCACTTACGGTCATCAAGATCGAATAGCACCAGGTCATCCCTGCCGTCGCCGTTCAGGTCACCGGCCGTCAGATCGGTGTAGGTGCCACTCCCAATGGGGAACGAAAGTTCGGTGGACAGAAGAGTACCGACCGCTGTCCTACCGCTCAGCCTATTCAGCAGCGGCCGGGTCGTGCAACGCTCATCGGAACAATTCGGGTCACGAACCCCACCCCTTTGCGCAACAAGAATGGAAGTTTTGCCAGAACCGTCAAAGTCTCCAACGGCAGTGGTTATCGGAATATCCCGATTGTCCCCAAATACTTCCAAATCAAATGGCGCGATGATCTCCTTCAGTTCCGGATCACCTCCGTCGCCCCAGCCGAATGCGGTCCTGGGCAGCGCTTCCATTTTCCCACTGGACGAATTAAACACACTGGCTTGCATCCATTCCACGAGACTGCGGCTGCTGGTTCGGCTCGAGGTGTAACGTATCTCCAGGTCGCGCACCAGGTCACCGCCGGTCGCGTCTGCCGAAATATTAATGAACGTCTTTACGTGGGTCAGGCGTCGCACGAGATCGTTACGCGCTCCGCCGATATACTGAATCTGGGAATCGTTCCGGTCTTCGTACTCAAAACGCACCGCCAGATCCGGAGCTTGTTTCGCGTTGATGTTTCCACCATAGCTGATGAGCGACGGGAGGTACTCACCGCGCGTCGCGTCTCTAGAGTATTCCAGCGTCATGTAGTTGCCCGAACGGTCTTCTGTGCGGCCAAGAGCCCAAAGTAGCTGGCCCGCCGGTCCAACCGCATCGATTGCGCTCGCAGCAGTGTTGCCGTAGTAGTGAATACGGCCATTCTTTTCCTCGACCTTAAAGCTGCCATCTTGCAGGCGCGAGATTCGGCTAAATCCTTCGACTTCGGTGCGATATTGCGCTTCTGGGGCCCAGTAGTTTGCATCGTCGCTACCACCACTTGCGCGAATCAAGCGCATGCCATCCAAGCACAAGCGGTCAGAAGATTCGAAACTAATCCGCCCTGCCGTACCATCCTGTGCGATTGTTTTCGGGCAGCGATGGATTGTCGAAAGACCGGCCAGCGACCAGCCGAGGCCAACCATTCCGTTGGCTCCTTTACTAGAGTAATTCAGCGACAGCCTTGGCTCGAGGCCAGCGTTGCCCGGCGGAACCGCCAGCGGAATGCTATACGACGCGGCGCCATCATTCCCGACACTGAGGCTACCCGGCAAGGTACCAGCGTTTTCCGCAGCAAGATCCTTAAACTCTTCAGTCTCGATTGGCTCCGCCGCAGGGTCAGGTTTCACGTCGGCGCTGACTGCGAGTGTCACGGCCGTCGTTTCCATTAAGACGATACCGGCCCCGTCCAATAGCTTGGCGCGAACCGAGTAAAAGCCTTCCATGGTTGGCGTCCAGATATAGCTCCATTTTTGGCCAGAATTGGTAGCGCCGCCCACAACGCCAGGCGTTCCACCGCCCTCACCGTCTCCATGGCCGAACTCCAGGGCGAGCGGCGCGGGCACGCCCACTTTGTCGATATAGAATTTAACCGTTGCGCCGGCCGGAACCGTTTCATTGATCTCAATGCTGAGTACGGTTGGCCGGTTCAAGCCGACCACGGTGCCAGTTGCCGGGGATACCACTCCCGGTACAAAACCGGCATCAATATAGAACTTGCGTTCTTCAGTAATCAGGGTGGTGCCGCCTTGACGCACTTTTGCATAGGTAATGTATGGCAGTGCGCTTGGTGTCAAGCCACCCTTGCTAATGGAGTAAGCACCACCGCCTTCTGCCACCCCGGGAAGCCATTCGCCATTCACATGGAATGCGACATCGTCAATAGCGCCGCTGGCACCAGTCACCTGCGCACGCAAGAATGCTGGAGATGGCTGGCGGAAGCGGTCACTGTTGCTTGCATTAGGCGATGTCAGGCCAATGCGCATGCCGTCCGGCATACGGCAGTTATTGTCCTCGCATGGCAAGATGATCTGGGCGCCATTGTTGGCACGGGCCTCCACGTACAGCTTGGCGCCGGGATACTGGACTGCCGCTTCAGCCAGACTGGAAATGAAGTGGTGGCTGGAGCCTGCGGTACCGCACGCGGTGCGGACGGAGCCGTCGCTTGGCTCGGAGCCAGCATTGGCGATGCCGCTGCCAATCTTCGTTCCGCCCAGCTTCTCAGGGGCATTAACGTAGATATCGTAAGCCATAGCCTCGTCAGAGCCTGCGCGGCATACCCAACCAACCAATTCCAGCTTCTGCGCTGCATTCGAACGCACGCCGGATACGACGCCAAGCAGCGCGCTGTCGGTGATGCTCACCAGTACTGGTGCAGACTCGCCGATGCGGTTGCCGGTATCAGTCGCACGCAGTTTCAGGCGGTAGGTTCCGCCAGGCAGTGCAATGGCTTCGTTAATCTGGAGATTTGCGGCCGGGCCATTCACAACCTTGACTGGTGCGACTTCATAGCCTAAACCGCTGTCCTTGAAGACTTCCAGTTTGCTGATCTGGCCGCCCTGGACGCTGGCCGAGCCAGTCACGGCGATAGCCGCAGTTTGGCCCGGTGCTACCCGCACATTGCCCGGAGCAGCTTTGAAGGTAACGGTTGGTACCACAATTGGGCCGACTGTTACGCCAACGTTCGGCGTGTCAGCACTGATTACGTCGCCCTTATCGTTCTCCAGTCGCCATTGGAAGTTATAGGCACCATTCGTCGAAGGGGCCACTACATCAAAGGCAAAAGTGTACTCGCTGCCCGGTGCCACGACTGCGTTGAGCGGAATGCGGCCGTTAGCGTTCCAGGTGGTGCTGTCAACCGGGTTTAGTGCGCGCAGAACGAACCCAGGCTGCCAAGGCAAGGTACCCGTATTGCGCAACTTGATCCACACGGGATAGCGCTCACCGGCGGTCATATCCTGGCGCACAGACTGCGCGATGAATGTGGCGTGGTTACTGACGACGGTAAACGTGATCGGCTTACTTTGAGCCGTCCCGCCAGCGCTATCGATGATGCGGGCAAGCAGAGTGTGCGTTCCAGGTGCGAACTGCAGTTCTGCGACGTAGTTGGGCTGGACAGCCGTATGCACAACTTGCGATCCATCCAGGATCTCCGATTTGACGGAGGTAGTAGATCCATAGGTCTTGCCCCATACGCCCACTTTCACGGGCGCCGTGCTGCCGTTCGCAGTATAGGTTTCACCCATTTTTGGCACGATGATTTCGGTTGCCGGTGGACCTGCGGTGGTCACTGCTACGGTCTTGCTTAGGGTCTTAGCACCAAACGTCTCCGACTCGCCCTCCACTTGGCGCATCATTTGCCATTGGAATGGGTAGCTTCCCGGATCATTTGGAGCGGTTGCTTCAAAATCGAATTGCACTGTTGCATTTGGTGCAACTGGGCCAGGCACAGGAATACGAACGTTCTCCCAACCCGGCGTAACCGCGGCCAGCATGTAGCCATCTTCCGCAGTCCATGTGGACGTACCGACGTTCCGCATGCTCACGGACACCGGATATTTTTGACCACCGGCCATCTGGGCAGGTACCGTCACAGTGCCGTATGTAGCATTGTTCGACAGTACAGTGACTGTAATGAACTCGGTCCCTACTACT
The DNA here is from genome assembly GCF_041914865.1 of Pseudoduganella sp. NCBI lineage: Bacteria > Pseudomonadati > Pseudomonadota > Betaproteobacteria > Burkholderiales > Oxalobacteraceae > Pseudoduganella > Pseudoduganella sp. The sequence continues at coordinate 43,659 of NZ_JAYSCO010000013.1, forward strand.
ACCTGCCCAAAGTTGTCAGTGGCGCGCAACTTCAGGCTGTGTGTACCCGGAGCTAACTCAACGGTGGTGTTGATCTTATCGCCGTCGACGGTCGCCAAGACGGTGACGTGACTGAGCACCTCCAGCTTGACGATAGACGCATACGCGCCAGCCATGGCAGCGCCTTGCACATTCACCGATGCTTTAGCCCCGGTAGCAATGAATCGCTCGCCAGTCATTGGCGCTGTCAGTGACGGAACCGTAGGCTTTTCCGGATTCACGGAAATCTGGCGTTTGAGCGAGCGCTCGCCAAACCATTCCCGTCCGCCTTGTAGCATTTGGAACTCAATGTCGTAGGTACCAGGTACTGCCGGCGCGCGAATTGGTATGGTGATGGCCGTCTGGGCCCCGGCGGCTACACTCCCAGGGAATTTGTGAGGCAAGCCCCAAGTCTCTGCAATTTTGGGATCGGGTACCGCGAAGGCGTGACCTTCGTCTTGCGACCACGGCTTAGAACCCGAGTTCCGCATAGTGACGACGTAGTTGTACACCGCACCTGCAGTTATCTCTGTAATTGGACTTTGGCTGACGTAGTCGGCGTTGTTGGCCGATACATTGATGTTGGCAATCGGGCTGAACCCGACTTCGCCCCATATATCGGTAGCACGCAAGCGTAGGGGGTGTCGCCCTGCCGATAGCGTAATAACCTGATTGATGGAGTTGCCGCTAACTGTAGCGTGGACAATAGCACCTTCCACAATCTCCAACTTGGAAATGGTCGAGTTTGTTCCTGCCACCGCATTACCTTGAACCTGAACCTGGATAGTCGTACCGGTCGCCGGTTCGAAGACATCTAAGTTCGCTGGCTTCGTCAAAGTGACAACCGGGATTTCGCGGGCGATGGCAACAGAGACCAGGACCGCGCTACCGAAGACTGCCCTACTCTTTTCACGCAACCTCCATTGCGTCTGAACTGTTCCCTCATTCGCAGGTGCTTTCAGACGACCAGAGAATACAGCAGTTCCTCCTGGTGGAACGGTAGTCGTCAAAGGCATAGAAGTGATGCCGTATGTCGTATTGCCGACAGGGTTCGTAGTTATCAGCTCGACGCCTTGTGGTGTCCAAGTCGTACCACCGGTGTTCTTCATCGTGACGGTGACATCATATTCGCCGTTGGGCACCATCTTCGCTGGAATTGTGTGTGAAACTACGGTAGCTCCATCCAGCAGCGCATCGATCTTTATGATCGATTGCGTGAACTTGCCAAAGCTATCTGTCGCTTTCGCATACAAAGTTTGGTCAACCGCAGCACGTCGCAACGTCTTCTCATATATAGGTCCGTCGACCTGGTCGACTTCCGTTAGCGTCGAATTGGCAGTATTGTACGCAAGGATCTCGATCTTGCTTACTGTAGCCACGCCTGTAGGGGTGGCGGTTACTTTGATGGGTACTTCGATAAAGCCCGCATCGCCGATGAACGCCTGACCTGCAGTCGGGCTCTGGACGTTCACCGCCGGACCCGCACCTGAAATCGGAATATTCAGTGGCGGCGTCGCCTCACCGATGTAATCTTTGCCCACTTCCATTGGCCGCCATTGCATACCGTAGTAGCCCAAGGTCGTCGGTGCTGTAATCGTACCGGTGAATGCGCCGGTTGCTCCCGGTGCGACTGTTGCGGTCGCGAGCATAAGGCGGCTGACACCCCAGGTCGCATTCTCAGCTGGGTTCTGGGCGACCAAAGCGTACTGGCCAGCCTTCCATGTGACATTGCCAGCGTTCTTCATCGTAAAGCTGATAGCCCGCGTCCCGGCGTTCAATACCGCAGGAACAGTATGCGAAACGAACTGGGCATTTTGAACCCTTGGCGCAACCGTGATAACGAAATTGGTCGAAGGGGTACCAAACAACCCTACCCCCTGCTGCTCCATTTGCCATTGGTAGTTATATACGCCGGGCGTCGACGGCGCGACACCATTGTGGTTGACGTACAAGAATCCGTTGACTGCCACCGTCGTGGCGACGCAGCGCGATGTGACCTCCCACCCTGTCGGATTCAAGAGCTTAGCGCAGTACTTGGCCGCACTCGTCCAAGATGTGGTACCAGTGTTCTTGAAACTCATGGTAATTGAGTAGGGTTCACCCGCCACCATGTTAATCGGCACCGTTTGGGCGCCGATCACGGCGTTGTTCGCTGCCATTACCAGGCTGGGAACGAGCATGCAGAGTGCCAGGAGCAAGGCGAACACGTTTTTCACGTGAGATTTCAAGATCTTCAGGAACATAGGTCGTACAGTGGCGCGGCGCGCCGTGGATTAGCATTACTGGGATAAGGAGGCGGTAAGCGACTGGCTGGAGGGCGCAAGGCCCAAGGCGGGAGGACACCCGCCGATGGCTTGGAGTTACTGCTATTCACCTTATATTTATTATCAACAATTATCTCAAAGAAATAACCGTTGCATTCTCACCAAATTTCACAGATAGAGCTTTTAATTTGAAATCATTGAATCAAAGAGGCTCTGATCTCAAAAGAGGTTGTCTTGAGTGACTGCCTCATTGTCGATCGCTGGCGCGTCAGATAGACGCGACCAATCGCCTCCTGCTCGGACAGTCGCGCCAAATAGGCCACCACCGCTTCAACGCTTTTGGCTTCGCCTCGCAGTACTAGTTGCGCATTTGCCTTATCCGGATCGAACGCAAGCAACTCCACATCTTCAGAGCTGGCACGTTCCAGGGCCTTGAAAACTGGGTACCAGTTAAAACGACGTTCGACAGCCAACTTGTTCCACTCCTGGTTGCGCTCCAATTCCGCCTTGCTCAATTCGATCTTGGGCGGTGGCGGCAACTCCAGGGCAGTAGCAACCTGCACGAGGTGTGCGACTGCCTTTTCGGCATGCCAGCATTTGTAAGCGGCAAAGCTGGCGCATGCCAGGCAAATTGCAGCGACAAACCACATGTGCTTTGCGGCAGGCGGAACGGGTGCAAGGAAGCGATCAAGCACCATCATGCGAAGCTCCAACATGCGCGTGGCAGTTTCCTGATCTGAGCCTGAGCAAATAGCTGGGACAGGCGCGATTCGTTCCATGCGGCGAGTGGCTGGCTACATACTTCTACCTGGCGAATCGCCGGACAACGCATTTGGATGCGCGCTTCGAGGCGAGTGGCTGCCTGTTCTACCGTGCCGACAATCGGTTCTATATCAAGCGCACTCAGCCTGCCAGACTGGTGTACAACGGCTGTCAGGCGACCGGGTTCATTGATCAACAATACTGACTCACCCTTCTTCAATGCGGGGCGGTGATACCAGTAAACTGCGGCAGACACCGGAAGCACGGAACGCAGCACCACGCCAGCCTTGCTGCATTCGGCCCGCAACTGGTCTACCAAGCTCGCTGGCAAAGCGGAGGTGAATCCCGGTGCGCCATAGTGGCGAAAACCTGTATGCGCACACCACCCTTCGTCAGCAATAAATCCCATGGATTCAAGGATTGCGCGGCCATATGCATTGACCTGGGCTTCGCTGTGCAGGCTGTCCTGCCAGGGCACCAGCGCTACGCGCGCATGGCTATCCGAAACGACAACATCGGCACGGGCGAAACGGCCGAACCGTCGCGTCTGCACGGCAAGCAGCTCACGCACGGTTTCAAGTTGCCCGGCGAAGTCCATTCCAGATTCAGAACGCGTCTCCAGCGCGCCGCGCCGTAGCCAGCAATGTCCACTGAATAGACCAACAGAGATAGCCTCAGGCCACAAACGTAACACGATTCACCTCTTGCAAAGTTGAGTGCCCCTGCCGTACAAGGTCCAGTGCGACGTCACGCAGGAAACGCGTTCCCTGCAACCGGGCTTGCTCTTTCATGGCGCGAATAGGTGCGCGCGCGACGATCATTTCGCGAATCTCATCCGTAAGGCGCAACACTTCCGCGATCGCGCGACGGCCCTTATAGCCTGTGTTGCGACATTGCGGACACCCGCGGCCGGCAGAGAATGCAAAGGTTTCAGGGTCGCGAATGCCTGATTCTTCAAGCAACTCCGAGTCGACCTGTACGCGTTCGACGCAATGCGGGCAATTCTGCCGCACCAGACGCTGCGCGACGACGCCCGTCAACGATGAGACGAAATTATAGGGGTCGACACCCATGTGCATGAAGCGTCCGATCACGTCGAAGGTGTTATTGGCGTGCACAGAAGTGAAAACCATGTGCCCAGTCAACGCGGACTGCACGGCAATTTGCGCTGTTTCCGGATCGCGAATTTCACCAACCAGGATCTTGTCAGGGTCATGACGCAGGATCGAGCGCAGACCTACCGCAAAAGTAAGCCCCTTCTTTTCGTTGACCGGGATTTGCAGCACGCCTGGAAGCTGGTATTCGACCGGGTCTTCAATGGTAATCACTTTGTCCTCGCCGCGATTAATCTCTGTCAATGCGGCATAAAGCGTCGTGGTCTTGCCGCTGCCGGTAGGCCCGGTAACCAGCATCATGCCGTAAGGTTCGGCCGCCAGGCGACGCAGAAGCTGGATCGTCCGACCGTCGAACCCCAGCGAGTTCAAGGTAAGCCGCTGAACGCTATCCATGACCGCCTTCTTATCCAGCACCCGCAGCACCGCATCTTCGCCGTGAATGCTGGGCATGATCGAGACACGAATGTCGATATCACGGCCCCGCGAGGCAACGCGGAAGCGGCCATCCTGGGGGATCCGCTTCTCGGCGATATCCAATTCAGCCAACACTTTGATGCGTGCAATCGCCTGTTCTGCCAAGGTGACGTTGTTGACGGCCGCGATCTGGTTCAACACACCATCAATACGGAATTTGATCACGAGCCCCTGCGGCAGGGACTCCAGGTGGATATCACTGGCCTCCAGGCGCAAAGCGTCGAACACAGTCGAATCAATCAAGCGGACGGCAGGACTGGACTCTCCCTGGATCGAAGTCAGGGTCAGATCGGCACTGGCATCCCTTTCGATTTCGATGATGTCGTCATCGCCGACCGCTTCGGCGACGGCGCTGAACATCGCCTCGTGCGCTTCGAGGTACTCCCGAATTGCCGCAGGATCGGACAAATAAACTGCGCCCAAGTCCAAAGTCGCCAGCCATGCGCCAAGACCCTCTTGCAACGGCGCGCCTAGCACAGCGACGCGCGTCCCCAATTCCTGTTCGCGTCCAATCAACGCAAACCGATCCACCATGTCGCGGTAGCGAGCATGCTCAAAATCAGGCCGCAATGAAGCTAACCGGTCCGATGGCATGGCCTGATACCCGAGCAACGCCGCAGTCTGCTCCAATGCTTGCGACTCGGGTAGGCCGCTTTTGCCAGCAAGCGTGGCCAACCAGCGTCCCGGCATGGCCTCCCGGCCCGCCTTGGCAATTTCTTCAAATGTTATAGACATTTCTTTTATCAGACGATATTCGCCAAGTCGAAAATTGGGCTGTACAAAAGCAGAACGATTGCACCCACGACGAAACCGATGCCCAGCATGAGGACCGGCTCTATCAAGCGTCCGGTTGCATCAATCCAGAGCGCCGTCTCCTGGTCATAAAAATCTGCCACGCGTCCCATCATTTCATCGAGATTGCCTGAAGACTCTCCCGCCAGGAGCAGCCTGACGGATACCTCCGTACTCATGCCGCACTCTTGCATTACCATCGACATGGCACTACCTTCGCTCACCATGCGGATGGCGCGTTCAAGATTGGCATGCATTGCCTGTGGCAAAGACGCGCGGGTCATCCGCATGGCCGCCAAAACACTCACGCCGCTATGCAGCAGCATGCCAAGGGTCCGGTACAAACGTGCCAGTTGCAGAACCCAGATCCGTTCGCCAACCAAGGGAAGTGCCAGCAAGCGACGATATGCGAGGCTTCTTACGGAAGGGTGCAATATGACCGTCAAAATACCGGCAACCAAGCCAAGAAAACTCCCCCAGGCGAGCCATTGGTTTTCACGCACAAAGGAACCCCACAACTGAACAAATCCAGCGGCGCCCTGCTTCATGGTTCCAGCGTCGTCATAAACTTCGCTAAACCGTGGCAAGACGTAGAGCATCAGGAACGAAATAACAAGGAAGCCGACCGCCAGCAGGACAGCGGGATACGTTGTCGCCGCCACCACCTTCTGGCGGATATCGTCTACCTGCTTTTGATACCGCATGAAGCGCTCGATGGATTCCCGAATCGTTCCTGTGGTCTCGCTGGAGCGCACCATCGCCACGTACAACGACGGAAAAACGGATGGCAGCGACTCCATTGCATCGGAGAGTTGGTTTCCATCTTTTAGCTCGCGCAATAACGCATCGTAAATGGCACGGTTGCGCCCACGTTTATCGTTTGCACCGAGCATGTCGATAGAGTCGACAACAGTTTGCCCTGCATCGAGCAGCGAGTACAACTGCTGGTTGAATACTGCAAGGTTGAACTTTGGTACGCTCGCATCTCGCCCCATCCGCCGGCGGGCGGTCCGCAACTCGACCACGCGACCACCGCTTGTAGCCAGCAGCTTGCGAGCCTCCTGTTCACTGACAGCGTCGACCTGAAGGTCGACCACCTGCAGCGCGTCGTTCAATACCTTGGCGTGGAAACGCATTCAGTTCACGCTCAGTTCCAGCTGGTCACGTCAGCATCCTCTTTCGTGCCGTTTTCCTTGCCATCGGCGCCAAGAGAGGAGATGTCGTATTCGCGGCCATTTTTTCCAGGCGAAGCAAATACATAAGGTTTCCCCCACGGGTCGTCGGGAATGCCCTTTTTCAAATAGGGGCCATTCCAGTTGGTGACGTTATTTGGTTGCGCGAACAGCGCTACCAGGCCCTGCGAGGTAGTCGGATAGCTACCGACATCAATACGGTACTGGTCCATTGCCTTCTCGAAGGATTCGATTTGTGCCTTGGCGATCTGGGTCTTGGAACGGCCAATTTGACCGAAATACTTTGGCGCTACGAAAGCGGCGAGCAGTCCGATGATGACCACCACCACCAGCAGTTCGAGAAGCGTGAAGCCACGCATATTTTTAGGGCTCTGCATCAAGCCTCCTATTAGTTAGGGTTAAAGACAAACTTCCAATCGCTGTATTTTTTGGCACCGGCAAAGGCCGCCAGCTCATGCGGGAACCCGTCGCGCTTCATCGGGATAAGCGTCGATAGTGAGTAGACTCCGATAATTCCACCGTCGTCATTTCGCACTACGCCCCAGTCCTTTGCCCCGGTGATCGGATCGCGATACAGTTTTCGGAGAGGCCGCGTCGGATTGTTCAGATCACCGTGATAGAGCAGGTCCGAAAGCTTGTTTGCGTAGCGTTTCCCAGTAGGGCTTTGGTGGTAATAGGCCGCAATTGCGTTTCTGTAGGCCATCCCAGCCCACAGCAGTTGGGTCTCCTTATCACGCTTTTCGGCTGTCTTTGCACTCTCCAGAGCGCGCACTGAAGCAATCGCCAGCACAGCGACCATGAACATGACAACCACATACGTAAATCCTTCCTGCCGGCGCTGCATTTACCAATCCTTCAGCCAAGTACCGTCCCTGCCGGCATTAGGTGCGCCGCTGCGTACATCAATCACACCCGTCACGCCTTTATCCTCGGACGTGACCAGGATCCAGCTGCGGTTACTGCGCGTGAACGGATCGATTGGCACCTTGCGCAGGTAATGTTCGAGCACCAGCTCGTCCAGAGAAGCAGGATAGCGATTCCTGTCCGCATAAAACTTGTCAATCGCATCGCGCATAATGTAAAGATCCTCTTTGAGAACATCTTCCTTAGCGCGATCCATATTTCCGAAATAGCGCGGCGCCGCAACCGATACCAGCAATGCCAGAATGGTGACAGCGACGAGCAGCTCGATCATTGTGAAGCCGTTCTTACGCATGGATCACCATTCGGAATAGGGGACGCCATTCAAGCCTTCCCGGGTTGAAGTCGAGTAGACATCGAATACGTCCTTCCCGGCCTTGGGGGCATCAGGTTCTGAGGCTGAATCGCGCAGTCCCCATGAGCTGGCAGCGGGCGTCTTGGCGTCCGGATGGAAGGGATCGCGCGGCACCTTGCGCAAGAAAAACACTGGGGGTCCGGACGGATTGCTCAAATCCTTCACACCAGCTGCCAAGTCCACCAAACCTGGCGGGTACCCTGTGCCGCCATTGACCTTCGCTATGCGGCCGGCATCGACGGCGGCTTTGTAAGCGTCGATCGCACCCCGAATATCGCGCAGCGCAGTGCGCAACGCACGCTCCTTTTCTCGCCGTAGTGTGGTTTCCATTACCGGCACCGCAACCGCTGCGAGAATGCCCATGATGGCGGCGGCAGCCAGTAGCTCAATAAGGCTAAAGCCCCTCTGGTGCTTCATCTGCTAACGTCCATCAGGTGCAAAACAGGAATGCCCGGACGAGGTATTGCTTTTTCCGCTCCAACCGGCGTCAATGCGATGAGGCCAACAGACGCTTCGGTCACTTCCTTCAAGGCACGGAGCTTGAGAGCAACGAGTCGCCCCGTGCCCTTTCGAGGCGCCCCATCAGGCGCGCTGGCGCCTATCGAGATACGTCCTCCCGCCGCATCAATTGTTTTGCTAAATGCGCCCTTCCCATCTTTGCCAAAGTACTGGCCGTCATCCACGGCTACAATCTCAAACTCAGCGGGCTGGTATGAGAACTGCAATGAAGTCGCGCGCAAACTGTCGGCACTGTCAATGTCCAGCGACAACTCGACTATTTCTCCGACTTTCGCGCTGCGAGGACCAATCCATGTCAGCTTTGGTGCGCCTGGAGGCGATGTGACAACCGGGTTGACGGATCGGTTCGAACCGGGTGCTGTTCCAGCCGCTGGTTTACCACCTACAGCGGGGTCAGCATCCTGCCCAGGCTTCATCTCGCGTAGCAATAGCGGACGGTTGCGGATCGATGCCTCAGTGCCCGACCAGAACGATTCCAGCGACGGGTCCTTGCGCTGCATGTTTCGAATCAGGTGGGGCGTTATCGAAAGAACGATTTCGGTTTTTTGCCTGTTGTCGTTCTGGCTGCCGAACAGCCTGCCGAGGATAGGGAGGTCGCCGAGCAGCGGCACACGATTTGCGGACATGCGGTCTTCATCATTGATCAGGCCCGCCAGTACCTGCGTTTCACCATCTTTCAATCGCAGGGTGCTGTTAAAATTTCGTGTGCCGATCTGATATGCCTGCGAACCATTATTGGTTTTTACGGACGACACCAGCGAGCTGACTTCCATCGAGATCTTCAACCCGATCTCATCCCGCAAATGAATGTCCGGCTCCACCTCTAGCTTCAGGCCGACATCCAGATACTGGATATTCTCGGTTACGAAGTTATTGGTGCTTGTCGTGGTTACGACAGGTACCTTGTCCCCGATCATAACTTTTGCCTTTTCGCGATCGCGCACGCGGATACGAGGATTCGCCAGAAGGTTCGCGTCTCCATCCATTTTTTGAAGATTGATCGTCGCGCTCGGGACTGTGATTCCAAGCTTTTCCGATGTCAGGTTACGCAAGTCGTGGATGGTCATCGTGGCCGGGGCCGTACTCCCCTGCCCGGTGGTAGGTTTGCTTACACCCGTAGGCGTGACTGAGAACGCGCTGTTCCACTGAATGCCGGCATTAAGCAGCCTCGAACGATTAATTTCCAGTACTTCCACCTCCAGCATCACCTCCGGCTCTTCAAGATCATGCAGGCGAATCAGCTTCTCCGCGAGCGCGACGGTTTCAGGCGGCTCACGCAGGACAATCATGTTGTACTTATCATCCACAAAAGGATCTTTGATTTTGAGGACGGTCTTGAGCAGGCTGGCTGCTTGCTTGGCCTCTACATTCGACAAGTAGAACGCGCGCACAACAAGGTCCTGGTACTCCCGCAGCTTGCTGGCGGAATTGGGATAGATCAAAACACTGCTTGAGTTAAGCACCTTCTTCTCTAGCTGGCCGGTCGACAGGATGACATTAATGGCATCTTCCAACGAAGTCTGTTTTAGGAAGACCGTTGTGCGCTGGTCGGTTTTGACATCGCGATCAAAAATGAAATTGATGCCAGTGCTTCGCGATAGCGCATCGAACACCATACGGATGCTGGCATCCCGAAATTCCAAATTAATCGGTTTCTTATAGAGTGCTCCCAGCGACGGCTCAAGCAGTACCTCCTTCGCCTGCAGCTCGTCGATTTCGCGGCGGACTGCCTGCGCCCCGGTGTGGGATGGCGCTGCCTTAAGGGCGCGCGCAACAACTTCCGCAGCCTTGGCCGTATCTCCTGCCTTCAAGGCAGCGCTGGCTGCTTCAGCATCGGAATCGGCACGCGCGAGCAGCTCAAGACGCTCCAGACCTGCCAGCGCCCGCGCATTATCGCGATCGAACTGCAAAATGCTACGGAGGTTCCGCTCAGCCAGCTTGCGGTCATTGTCCCCGAGCGCCAACTGTGCTGCGCCAAACAGCGTTTCTATGGACTCCTCTTTGGCACGAATCCAGTCACGCCGGTAAATCACGTCTCCTGGGGTGAGTTCAACGGCTTTTTGCAGTTCTGCGACCGCTTTGGGGTAATCCTTACGCTCGTAGGCGCTCAAGCCGTTGCGGTGGTGGCGCTGAGCGGCGCAGCCGGCCAGGACGACTAGCGCTACGAGCAAGACACCGCGCTTCAATTTGCCGGGGAATTGGGGGAACATGGTTCAGTTTTCCTGTGCTGGAATGGCCAGCGTTTGCTTGAGGCCCGACGACACGGACTCAAACTCAATCACGGAAGGGCGAATTACGGCGACTTTATAGCTCCCGTCCAACACATCTCCTTGCTGGGCGAGCACGACCTGATCTCCTCTCGCGAGGTAGACTGTTCGCTCATTGCCATTGTTCATTTGCCCCACAAATTTGTAGGGAAGCGGCGGCGGTGGCGGAGGCGTCGTGTCGACTGGAGCAGCCGCAACTGGCTGCTTTGACGGCTCAGGCGGAGGCGGGGGCGCTTGCCATCCGCGCTCCGCGAAAGGATCTTCATCACTCGCCACCCAGGCGATTTCCGGTGAAGCAGCAGGCGGCGCCGCCGTCTGGCTAACAGATTGACGTGTGCGGGACGCTGGTATCACTACTTCCACCAGATTTTCATCTTCAGCCGCCGGGAACGCCACTGCCGCAACCGTGGCCGCCAGCGCCAGCAAAAGCAGCGTCCAGCGCTTCTTCGCATCCATTGCTAGTCCTTAAGGAAGAATGCGGAAAAAGCCATCTCGCAGGCTAGAGGCTGAGCCATTCCTGCCTCTCTGCCACAGCGGATAGAGTCCAGTACCACATGCGGCATATCGGCCGCCAGCGCGGCTATGAACTTGCGCACATCGAGGTAACGAGTCTTGACGGTCATCGTTATTCGATAACGTAAATACGGCTGGCGTTCACCTTCTTCCAACACATAAGCTGCTTCATCAACCGGCAGACCGACACTCGACGCTAACTCATGAAACTGCGCCGTGAACTGCTGGCTGGAGAATTTCTGCAAGCTGGCAGCCTGTTGCTTTGGGATTGGGTCATCTGCAACTGCCGGCGACACGACTTGCGATTTCCTCGCAAGCCTCAGCTCTGCAACGAGCTCTGTCATTTTCTTAAACTCATATTCCGAAAATGCCCACAAAGTCGCTGCAGCTACCGCTGCCAATCCCGACAGCAAAAGCATGAACAGTGCGATTCGCTGACGACGCCACGATGCGGAGATATGGAAGCGGATTTTCTGCGGGAAGGGACTCACGGATGCGAAATGCTATGACAGACATGGCAATACACATTGCTATTGAGCAATGAACATGAAATTATACTAGTGAAATTTGCATGACAAACTATCCAATTGTCACAAACCAGGTGTAATCGATGATCAACCAAGTATGGCTAGTTCCTCCGTGAGCACGTCGGGTCAACTACGAATCTCACGCAAGCCCTTGCCCAATTTACGCCGCAACAGCGTCCGCAGCGTCACGCCATCGCGATAGCCCACTTGCTCGGCGATGCGGTCGATATTCTGGCCGCTGGTCTTGAGCAGGTGGACCGCGCGTTCGATGCGCAGGTCCTGCACATAATTCACCGGCGTCTTGCCCAGCACTTCCTGCAGGCGTCGCGCCAAGGTGCGTTTGCTGGTGGCCAGCGCTGCTGCCGCTGCCTCCAGGTTGAAGCCTTGCGCCAGGTTCTGCCTCACCCACCGGTCGAAGCTTGTCACCAAGGGGTCGGCATGGGCGAGATGGTCGGAGATCACATAGGCGGATTGCGCGGGCCGCGCATCCACCACCAGGTAGCGCGCCACCATTGCTGCCAGCTCCGGGCTCGCTTGCCGGATCAGGCTCAGCGACATGTCGAGGTGGCTGAGCGCTGCGCCGGCAGTAACGAATTGGCCAGACGCCACCACCATACGCTGCGCATCCAGCCGCACGTGTGGATAGCGCTGGCGGAACATCGGCGTCAACCACCAGGTGGTGGTCGCCTCCTCTCCATCCAGCAGGCCGCTTTCGGCCAGCACGAACGTTCCGATGCAGGCAGCAGCGATGCGTATGCCCTGCGCTGACCATTCGCGCAAAGCGGTTCCTGCCTCGGCGATCTCCGTGGTCCCCAGCGCGGCTTCGAGTGGTCCTGGCATCTTATGGCCGATAGCGGGCAGGATTACCAAATCCGGCGCCGGGGCTTGCGTCAAAGGCACCACCGGCACTTGCATACCCTGCGCGCTGCGCACTGTCGGACGGATGCCCGCCAGGGTGACGTGGAAGGCAGGCTGCGGAGATTCCAGCAATGGCGCCAGTTCATTGGCGGTGGTGAATGCGTCCAGCACCGCCGCGAGTCCGGTGTCGAATACGCTGTCGAGCGCTAGTACAGTAATCTGCATGGCAAGATCGGCATCAAAGCTGTCAATCGCGCCAGTGTCGCAGTGCGGCGACCGTCTGTAAAGTGCCTCCATCGCAGTTTCGCGATTAATCCAACAAGGAGATAAACATGATCAAGTACGCACTGTTCGCCCGCTTCGAAGCCAAGCCGGGCAAGGAAACCGCCGTCGCTGATTTCCTGCAAACCGGCCTGGAGCTGGCCAAGCAGGAGGCTGGCACCAAGTACTGGTTCGCCCTGCGGCTGTCCGAGCGCGTGTTTGGCGTCTTCGATGCCTTCGAAACGCAGGAAGCCCGCCAGGCCCACCTGAACGGTCCCATCGCCCAAGCCCTGATGGCGCAAGCGCCGGAGTTGTTCGCTTCGCCGCCGAGCATCGAGCCTATTGATGTGCTGGGGCTGAAGTCAGCTTAACCTCAAGTTAGCAGGGCACAAAGCGACAAGCGTGTGAACGTTTTTGCGCAGTCCCTGTCCAAGCAAAACCCGGCCTTCCCATTCGCTCAGAGTCGAGGCATCCGTGGGGAGGCCATATGGGCGGATCTGGGCGGAAGGGAATTTCAAGGACCTGCGCTCCAGCCTGGAGAACGGTTTCGCCGAGTGCCGGGCCGAGGCGAAAGCAACCAGGCGCTCCTCAACGTCGATGGTGAAGGTCGTCTTGCCGGCAAGCCTGCGCCAGGCTGGGCACCAGCAGCAACAGGCAGGCCAGCAGGACTCGCACCATCGCCCACCTCCATCATTCAAGCTGGTAGGCGTAGATATTGACGACGTTATAGGTGGTGTCGGGCACATACACGCGGCGGTCGCGCGCATAGATGAAGAACGGCATCCATACGCCGCCTGCTTCCGGATACTTCTTGAAGACGCGTTCTCCTGTCACAAACTCCAGCGTGTCCTCGCCGATGCGGAAGATCTTCAGCGCGCGGTTGACCAGGTCGTTCACAATCAGGTGCCCTTCCCTGTCCACGCAAAGGCTGGCCGGCAGGTAGAAGTTGGCTGCATGCTTCTGCAGGTCTTCGCAGTAGCCCGGCTTACCGTAGGACCAAAGGCTATTGCCCTGCCGGTCGAACACGCGGATGCAGTGGTTGAACTGGTCGCACACGAAGACCCGGTCCTGGGCGTCGATGGTTACGTCGCTTGGGGCAAACTTGGCCAGCGCTTCACCGTCATCCTCCCACTGGAAGTTCTTGACGAAGGAAACCAGGCCGGAGGGCTGCAGCTGCCACATGGAGATGCGGTTGTTGCCCGAGTCGGCGATGTAGATTTCGCCGTGGCTGTTCACTTCCAGCCCTTGCGGCGCTTTCAGGGTGCCGTCGCCGCCGATGCCGTCGCGGCCGAAGGGCAAGCCGTAGTTCAGCAGATGGCCGTTGGGGCCGAACTGGAACATGGATACGTTGCCTGCATTGAAATTGGTGATGAAGACGAGCGGCGTACCGGGGCAGATCTGGCCCAGCAAGGGCTGGTTTTCGGACGGGTAGTACACCGCCATCGCCAGGCCGCCGGGCATGAAGAAGCCGCGCATCATGTCTTGCAGCTGGGCGATCGGGTCGGCGGCGGTGTTGAACGTCTTCATGCACCAGTTGCCGGAGTCGATGTTGAAGGACGAGCTGGCAGCGTGTGCCAGCGGGTCCAGGCGGGCATGGTGCTTCAGCTGGTCGTACCAGTATTTATAGATGTTCGCGGTCGCGGTGGCCCAGCTGTCGATCCAGTTCAGCTGCGGCAAGGTGCCGCTGCCGGCGCGCGCGGGGTCGACGCCGATCACCGATGTCATGCAGTTGAACTGCGATGTGGCAGCCTTGATGGTCTGGTTGTCGCGCCGGTGGCCCACCGCGTCCAGCAGCACGGCTGCCTGGTCGCCGCCGTCGCGGTCGGGGGCAATGCGCATCTTCAGCACGATGGAGGCGAAGGGTTCGGTCACGTAGAACACATTGGGTTCAGCGGCTTCGCAAATCTGGTAAGGGCCGACGAAGATCGCGTCCTGCAGCGCGCCGTACACCATGTCGGCGATGGAGTGCGCCACTTGGGGCTTGGTGTTCCAGAGCGGTAGCATGCCGTCCACCACGGTCAGCAGCTTGCCTTCCGTGTCGTACACGGTGATCGAATCTTCCAGTTGGCCGGGCACGAAGATGCGGTCGTCGATCACGCATACCGAGCGCATGACGTTGAACTTGCCGATGCCGGTCGGGTCGCCAAAACTGTGCAGCAGCGAGGTCTCGCCCGGGCACTGCACTTTTTCGTCCTTGACCGGCCAGGCCGTGTCGATCTTGAGGATTTCGTAGTGGCCGGTGTTGGCCAGGTAGATATTGCCGTGCGCGTCGGACGCCAGGCCTTGCGGCCAAAGCAGGTCATGCACGCTGTTGGCGTCGTGCACGGCGCGGAACTGCAGCACGAACTTCCCTTCCGGCGTGAACTTGACGCAGCGGCTGTTGTCGCTGTCGTCGGTGTGGAAGAATTCATCGCTGACGTAGACAAAGTGTTTGCCGTTCGCTTCGCGCACAATGGTGATGCCATTCGGGTCGCTCAGCGGCGTAAAATTCTTGCCGTTGATGCCGTCCGCGGCGTCGCCGAAGGCGAACTGGAAGTCGACATTGTGCTCGTCGTATTCGAACACCACGACACGGCCATTGCCCATGTCGGTGCAATACATCAGGTCCTGCTCGGGGTGCGGGCACAGGTGGAACGGCATCAGCAGGCGGCGCGCCTGTTCGCTGCCGGCGCCGGGGGTGTCGATCACGTGCAGCAGCGTATTCAGGTCGGCGGTGAACACCAGCACCCGGCTGTTGCCGGTATCGCACACCCAGATATGGTTGTAGTGGTCGCGCGCAATGCCGACCGGTGAATTCATGGTGAAGTCTTCCGGCAGTTCGCCGCGAGCAGTCGAGCCCGGCAAAACGATCTCGCCATAATGCGTGACGTGATGAAATTTGGTCATGGCCTTCCCCGCCTGGTTGTTGAGCTTTCCAGTATCCGGGCTGCCGTAAAAAACAGCAACGCGGGCCATAAAGCCTGCAACGGCGGGGATTCGGGGCTAGCAGATGGCTAGGTGCCAGACCTGGCCTAAGGGAAGGAAATGACCTTCCGTTCGACGAAGCTCACGCTCCCGTCCGCTGCCTTGACCGCTTCCAGGATCAGGTAGGTGCCGGCGGTGGGGTCGCCACTGGCGTCGAAGTCGATCACGCTGCCCACGCCCTGGTAGTCGATATCGCGCCCGGCCTTGATGGCGGCCAGCGCTTGCGCGTACTGGCCGGGGTGGACCTGCAGCGCTGCCGCGCCGTCGGCGCGCGAGACGGAGGCCAGGTTGGCCAGCACCGCGCTGCGCGTGTTGGCGCCGCCCTGGGCCATGGCCAGGGCGATCAGGTAGACCGCGTCGTAGCCGGTGAAGGAGGTGCCTTCCGGCTCCAGGCCAACCGCCTTGACGAAGGCGCTGCGGTAGGCCGCGTAATCGGGCGAGTCGCGCGGGGCCGTGGGCGAAACTGCCTGCATGCCGATGCCGGCTTCACCGGCGTTGTTGAGGAAGGCGACGCCGAAGTTGCCGGCGCCATACAGGCGCGGCATCTGCGCCCCGAGCCTCTCTTTCAGGCCGCGGGCAATGCTGGCGCCATCGAGCGCGAAACCGGCAATGAAGACGGCGTCGGGCACGCCGTTGGCCAGCAAGGCTGTCAGTTCGGCGTCGAAACCGACCGTCTTGTTGGCCGGGTATTGCACCTTGGCCAGCGGCGGCAGGCCGCGCGCGGCCAGGCGGGCGCGCACCGCTTCGCTGGCGCCCTGCCCGAACACGTCGTCCACGTGCAGGATGGCGATGCGGCTGTGGCCCTGGGCCAGCATGTGGTCGGCCACCGCCGCGCCTTGCAGCACGTCGGAGGCGACGGTGCGCCATACCGTGCCGTTGTCGGCCAGGGTGGTGATCTGCGGCGAGGAGCCGCTGACAATGAAGGGCATGCCGGCGGCGATGGTGGCCTGCTGCGCTACGGGAATGGCGACGCGGCTGGAAAATGGTCCGAAGATGGCGGGCAAATCCATCGCCAGCAGTTCGCGGGCGCTCTGCACGCCGGTGTCGGCATCGAGTTTGTCGTCGCGCAGCACCAGCTCCAGGGGCTGGCCGTTCACGCCGCCGGCGGCGTTGATCTCCTGCACCGCCAGGCGCGCCGCGTACTCGACGAACTGGCCCTGGTTGGCGGCGCTGCCGGTGCGCGTGGTCAGCAGGCCGAGTTTTACCGTGCCGGGCGTGGTCACGGCGGCGGGGTTGGCATCGACCGAGGTGCCGCCGCCGCAACCGGCGAGCATCAGCGCCAGCGCCATTGCCAGCGCCAGGGTGGCCGCAGCGGGTGTCTTGCCGCACTTTTCCATGCTGTCCTCCGCTTAGAAACGGTAGCTGTAGCTGACGGTCGCCGTGCGCGGCTCGCCCGGCAGGTCGATGCCGCCGTAACCGGGTTCGGCGTACTGCCGGTCAAACAGGTTGCTGATGCGCAGGGCCAGCGTGTGGCGCCCGATGCTGCGCTGCCAGTTGGCGTCGGCCAGCGCGTAGGACGGCAACTGATAGGGCCGCAGCAGGTTTTCCTGGCTATTCACCTTGCTGGCGCGGCGCGGCGAGACGTGGCGCGCCGACAGCGCAAACTGCCCCAGCCCGGCGTGCAGTACCTGCCAGCTCAGGCGCGCCACCAGGCGCGGGTAGCTGGCGGTCGGCGTCACCTGCACCGCTTGCAGGCGCGGCTGGAAATGGTCGTCCGTATCGGCCCAGGCCAGCTGCGCGCGCCAGCGTTGCGCGCCGCGCTGCCACATCGCCTCGCCTTCCCAGCCCTTGCCTTCCTGCCGCCCGCTGTTCTGCGGCTGCAGGTTGGCGCCCAGCGGCAGCAGCTCGGTCTTGTCGCGCACCGTGAGCGTGTAGGCGTTGGCGGACAGCGCCAGTTCCGGCGTGGCCTGCCAGTGCAGGCTGGCTTCCGTGCTGGCCGAGGTTTCGGGACGCAGCGCGCGGTTGCCCAGCACCTCGCCGGCGTACAGCGGCTGGGCGTACAGCTGGCTGGCCGTGGGGGCTTTATAGGAAGTGCCGTGCAGCAACTTATAGTGCAGCGTGGGCGACAGGCTGCCGACCAGGGCGATGCGGTGGTTGGTGTCGGCGCCGAACACGCTGTGGCGGTCGCGCCGCACATTGGCGGTAACCCCGAGCCAGCCCCAGGGGCGGAAGCTGTATTGCAGGTAGGCGCCGGTATTGGTGATGCGCTCACGCGCCTCCTGGCCGGAGACCAGCGTGCGGCGCCCGCTGGCCACGTCCACACTGTAGACGCGCATGCGCTCCTCGGCGTCGCGGCTGCGGTCCAGCCCCAGCACCACGCTGTGCTGCTCGCCGAAGCGGCGCTGCACTTCCAGGTTGTAGGCTTGTTCGGAAAAGCCGATGGCGCGCTGCGGGTAGCTGGCCGCCGCGCCGAGCGACAGGCGCTCGCGCCCATCCGGCTCGCCCTCGGCATGGGCGGCGCTGGCGCGCAGGGTCCAGCTTTCCCAGCCGCGGTATTCGTGCTGCAGGCGCACGGTGCGCTGGTACAGCGCCAGGCGGTTGTCGCGGCTCAGGATGCCGAAGTCGAGGAACTGGGCGTCGCTGTCCAGGCGGTAGGCGTGCGCCATCAGGGTGGTGTCGTGCACATCGGCCGCGTAGCCCACGCGCAGCAGGGCGTTGCGCGGGCGCGTATCGTCGTCGCCCGAGGCGGTGGCGCCGGCGGCCGTGGTCGCGCGCCGGTACAGGGGCGAACTGGCGGGCAAGCCAACGTCCTTGCGTTGCAGCCCGGCGCCGGCCACGGATGCCATGAACTGCCAGGGGCCGTGGGCCGCCTGGGCATGCGCGGCCAGCGCGGCGCCGCGCTCGCCGCCCGCGCTGTAACTGGCGGTTACCGCATGCTGCCGCTGCTCGCCGCTGCGCGTGATGATGTTCACCACGCCGAGGAAGGCGTCGGCGCCGTACAGTGCAGAGGCGGGACCGCGCACCACCTCGATGCGTTCGACCGCTTCCATATTCAGCAGGCTGGGGCCGAGGAAGTTGCTGGCGTCGCTGCGGAAGGCCAGCGGCTGCCCGTCCAGCATGACTTTCAGTATGCGCGACCAGGCGCGCACGCCGGCGTTGATGCCGCGCACGCCGACATTGGGTGCCACGCGGTCGGAAATGGCGTACATGCCGGGCACCTGCACCAGCGCTTCGGCCACCGAGCGGTAGCCGAACTGGCGGATGTCTTCCGCCGTAATCACCGAGATCACCGCCGGGGCGTCGCGCGCCGACAGGGTTTGCCGGCTGGCGGTACTGAACGGCATGTCCAGCAGGGCTTCGACACTGACGTTGAACAAGTCCGTATCCAAAATGGCATCCTCCGGCAAGGTGACCGGGCAATAGTAGTCCTATTTTGCGCTGCAGCGCGACGCTTTTGGCTTGGGCACAACAATCTTTCAAATAGTCAAACGCGAATGGTGGCAAAGTTTATACTTGCTGGGATGCAGCCTGACCTTGTTTCAGTGACGCTCCGCTACGCCCTGCTGCTGGCGGCTTGCTGGCCGCCCATCCTGAACGCGCAGGCGTCGGTCTCGAAGGAACAGATCAAGGCCGCGCTGGTCTTCAATTTCATGAAATTTACGGAATGGCCGGCGGACCAGGGCAACGGCCCGCTGGTGCTGTGCCTGGCCAATGCCGACCGCCGCACCGAGGCGGCGTTCGGCCAGGTCAACGGCCGCACCATCGACAGCCGCACCATCCAGGTCCGGCCGGCCGCCACGCCGGATGTGGGCGCCTGCCACCTGCTCTACATCCAGGACAACACCGCGCGCGAGCTGCTGGAACGCGTCAGCGCCAGCTACCCCAAGGTGCTGACCGTGGGCGACCAGGACGACTTTACCGATGCGGGCGGCGCGATCGGGCTGGTGGAACTGAATGGCCGTGTCCAGTTCAAGGTGAACATGGACATGCTCAAGCGGGGCAACTACAAGGTCAGTTCGCAGTTGCTGAAACTGGCCGTCAATTTGCGCTGAAGGCGAGGAAGGGCATATGTGGCGCCGGCTCATGCTCAAACAGAAGATCACCTGGCTGGTGCTGGCCCTGTGCGCGGTCATGCTGCTGGTGTTCGAGCTGGTGTTCCTGCGCTCGCAGCAGACCACCCTCACCGCCCAGGCCCAGCGCTCGCTGGACGGCCTGGCCGAGATGATCGCCTACAGCAGCGCCGCCGCCCTCACCTTCGACGACCCGGAAGCCGGACGCCAGACCCTGGCGGCGCTGGCCAGCGTGCCGGAAGTGGTGCAGGCCACCGTCAGCCATCCCGGCGGCCGTGTGTTCGTCAGCTTCCAGGGCGCCGGCGCGGGCGGCGATGCCGGCAAGGTGCTGCTGGCGCGCGCGCCGGTGCGGCAGAAGGACGCGGTGATCGGCCAGGTCGAACTGCGCGGCTCCCTGCGCTATGTGGACCAGGCCATGCTGGACGCCATGCTGGCGGCCGGCATCCAGGGCCTGGCCGGCCTGCTCGGCGTGGGCCTGCTGGCCTGGTATATGGGCGGGCGCCTGGGCGCGCCCCTGCTGCGCCTGTCGCGCCTGGCCAATGCGGTCGGCACGCGCGGCGACTACAGCCTGCGCGCCGATCCGGGACGCGACCAGGACGAGGCGGCCCAGCTGGCGCGCCGCTTCAATGAAATGCTGGCGCAGATCGAGGCGCGCGATGCCGAGCTGGCGCGCCACCGCGACCACCTGGAACAGGAAATCGCGCACCGCACGGCCGACCTGGTGCGGGCGCGCGACGCGGCGGAAGCGGCCAGCCGCGCCAAGAGCGAGTTCCTGGCCATGATGAGCCATGAGATCCGCACGCCGCTGAACGGGGTGCTGGGCATGACCGACCTGCTCGGCAACACCGAGCTGGATGAGCGGCAGCGCCGCTTCGTGCGCATCGTGCGCCGCTCAGGCGACGACCTGCTGTCGCTGCTGAACGACCTGCTCGACTTTTCCAAGATCGAAGCCGGCCGCTTTGAGCTGGACGATGCGGCCTTCAGCCTGACGCTCTTACTGGAGAACGTGGCCGAGCGCTTTGCGCCGGTGGCGCACGGCAAGGGGCTGGAACTTAGCTGCGCGGCGCCCACGCGCGCCCTGATGCTGCGCGGCGACAGCAAGCGCCTGGGCCAGGTGCTGACCAACCTGCTGGCCAATGCCGTCAAGTTCACCGAGCGCGGACAGGTGGTGCTGCGCGCCGAGGCGGAGGATGCGCCGGGCGAACGCGCGCGCATCCATTTCTCCGTCAGCGACACCGGCATCGGCATCGCGGCCGACAAGCTGCCCATCCTGTTCGAAGCCTTCACCCAGGCCGACAGTTCGACCACGCGCCGCTTCGGCGGCACCGGCCTGGGGCTGGCCATCTCGCAGCGCCTGGTGGGGCTGATGGGCGGCGTCATCACGGTGCAGAGCAAGGAAGGCGTGGGCAGCGAGTTCGCCTTCACGCTGGAACTGCCGCGCGCGGCGGCCGTGCCGGACGAGCAGGAAGCCATGCTGGAGCCGATGCGGGTGCTGGTGGTGGACGACAATGAGGTGAACCTGGAAATCCTGACCGAGCAGCTGCATTCGTGGGGCTGCCGCGTGACCCAGGTGCAGGACGTGGCCGGGGCGCGCCAGGCGCTGGCGCGCAGCGTGCAGCCGTTCGAGCTGGTGATCACCGACATGATGATGCCGGACGAAGACGGCGCGGGCCTGGTCACCTATATGCAGCAACAGCCGCAGCTGGCGGCGGTGCCGGTCATCATGCTCAGTTCCGCCGGCATGCAGTGGCACGGCAGCGGCGAGGCCAACGCGCCGCAGGTGCTGACCAAGCCGGTGCGCCAGTCGGAACTGTACAACGCCCTGTGCCATGCCCTGCGCAAGGCGCCCGGCGGCAAAGACGCGCCGCGCCCGCGCGCGCGCCGCCTGCGCCTGTCCGGCCACGTGCTGCTGGCGGAAGACAACCTGGCCAACCAGGAGGTGGCGCTGGCCATGCTGCACAACCTGGGCGTCTCGGTGGAGGTGGCGGCCAACGGCATGGACGTGATCGCGCTGCTGGAGCGCCAGCAGTTCGACCTGATCCTGATGGATTGCCAGATGCCGGTGATGGACGGCTTCCAGGCCACCGCCGCCATCCGCGCGCGCGAGGGCAGCGAGCGCCACATCCCGATCGTGGCGCTGACCGCCAATGCGGTGGCGGGCGACCGCCAGCGCTGTCTGGCGGTGGGCATGGATGAATACCTGTCGAAGCCGTTCACCCAAGACCAGCTGGGCGACATGCTGCGGCGCTGGCTGGCGCCGGCCCCGGCGCGCGGCGCGCGCGCGGCTGCGGCCGGCCTCGCCGCGCCGGCGGCTGCGGACGCGGCGGGCGATGCCGGCGCCGCGCCCGCCGGGCTGCTGGAGGCCGAGGCGCTGGACACGCTGCGCCGGCTGCGTCCGGGCCTGCTGCGGCGCGTGGTGGACGCCTGGCTGGAGCAGTCGCCCGGACTGTATGAGGAGATGCAGCTGGCGGCGCGCACCAGCGACAGCGCCCTGCTCTACCGCGCCGCCCATTCGCTGAAAAACGGCTCGGCCAATGTCGGCGCGCGCCAGCTGTCGGAACTGTGCGCCGAGCTGGAACAGCGCGCCCGCCACGGCCAGCTGGACGAGCTGGAAGCGGCCATGGCCGAACTGGCGCGCTCATACCACGCCACCAGCGACGCCCTGCGCGCGCTGCAGGCGCGGGAGGCGTGATGGAGCGCCGCGCCAATCCGCTGGTGCTGGTGGTGGACGATGAGCTGGCGGCGCGCCTGATCACCCGCGCCACGCTGGAGGAAGGCGGCTTCGAGGTGGTGGAAGCTGCCAGCGCGGCGCAGGCCCTGGCGCTGTTCGAGGACTGCCACCCGGACGTGGTGCTGCTGGACGTGCTGTTGCCCGACGGCGACGGCGTGGCGCTGTGCGAGCGCATCCGCACCCTGCCGCACGGGCGCGACCTGCCGATCGCCATGGTCACCGGCGTCAACGACAACGAATCGATCCAGCGCGCCTACCAGAGCGGCGCCACCGACTTCATCACCAAGCCCATCGCCTGGGGCACGCTGGCGCACCGCACCCGCTTCCTGCTGCGCGCGCACCAGGCCATGCGCGAGCTGGCCCTGGGGGCCATGCGCATGCGGCTGGCCGCCAGCGTGTTCGAGGCCAGCAACGACGCCATCCTGATCTGCGACCGCCACAACCGCATCATCTCCACCAACGCCGCCTTCACCCGCATCAGCGGCCATCCGGCGCAGTCCGTGCTGGGCCAGGACCCGGCGCTGCTGTTCGCCGACGTGGGCGCCCGCATCCAGTACCAGACCATGTGGGAAACGCTGGCCGCCAACAATGCCTGGCAGGGCGAGTTCACCTGCCGCCGCCGCAACGGCGACACGTTCCCGGCCTGGTTCTCCATGAGCCTGTGCCGCGACGCCGAGGGCGAGCCGGAACACTACATCGCCCTGTTTACCGATATTTCGCTGCGCAAGGTGCAGGAGCAGCGCATCGCCCACCTGGCTTTCCACGACGAGCTGACCGGCCTGCCCAACCGGCGCCTGGTGGCCGACCGGCTGGCGGTGGCGCTGGCCCAAGGCAAGCGCGACGACAGCCAGGTGGCGGTGCTGTTCGTCGATATCGACCGCTTCAAGAACATCAACGACTCGCTCGGCCACGCCTGCGGCGACCAGCTGCTGCAACAGGTGGCGCAGCGCCTGCACGGCGCCCTGCGCGGCGGCGATACGGTGGGCCGCATGGGTGGCGACGAATTCGTGCTGCTGTGCCCCGGCGCCGGCCATGGCGCCGCCATCGCCGCGCGCGCCCAGGCCATGCTGGCGCACCTGGCCGAGCCCTATGAGGTGATGGGCATGCGCCTGCACGTTTCGGCCAGCATGGGCATTGCCTGCTACCCGGATGACGGCGACACGCCGGAAGTCCTGGTGCGCAATGCCGATGCCGCCATGTACCTGGCCAAGGAACAGGGCCGCAACAACTTCCAGTTCTATGCGCCGGAGCTGAACGCCAGCATCCTGTCGCGCCTGAAGCTGGAAATGGAACTGCGGCGCGCCCTGGAAGCCGGCCAGTTCGAGCTGTACTACCAGCCCAAGCTGGCCATGGCCGACGGCCGCCTGACCGGCGCCGAGGTGCTGATCCGCTGGCGCAACGACGAAGGGCAGCTGGTGCCGCCCAACCGCTTCATCCCGGTGGCCGAGGAGTGCGGCCTGATTGGCGCCATCGGCGACTGGGTGCTGGCCGAATCCTGCCGCCAGCACGCCGCCTGGCGCGCCGCCGGGCTGGCGGTGCCGGTGCTGGCGGTGAATGTCTCGGCGCGCCAGTTCGCGCAGCCGGAGTTCGCCGACAATATGGGCCGCATGCTGGCCGAACTGGGCACGCCGCCGGCGGCGATTGAACTGGAGCTGACCGAATCGATGCTGATGGCCGACGTGCGGCGCACCGCTGCCACGCTGGAGCGCTTGAAAGCACTCGGCTTTTCCATCGCCATCGACGATTTCGGCACCGGCTTCTCGAGCCTGAACTACCTGCGCCACTTCCGCCTGGACGTGCTGAAGATCGACCAGTCCTTCGTGCGCGAGCTGCTGCAGGACCGCGCCGCGCTGGCCATCGTGCAGTCCATCATCGCGCTGGCGCGCGCCCTCAGCCTGCAAACCGTGGCCGAGGGCGTGGAAACCGAAGCGCAGCGCGCCCTGCTGCAGGATCAGGGCTGCGACGCCATGCAAGGCTACCTGGTGGCGCGCCCGCTGCCGGCGGCCGACTTTGCCGCCTGGCTTCGGGCGTACAATAGGAACCTGACATGACCCAGCACGGCACCCACACCATCCCAAACCCATGCGTCGAGCACTGATTACCGCCATCCTGGCCGCGCTGCTGCTGCCGGCCGCCGCCGCGCCCACGGTCACCATCGGCGCCGAGGACGACTGGGCGCCCTACTCGTCGGGCCCGGACGGGCATGCGCGCGGCTTTGCGGTGGACGTGGTGCGCGAGGCGTACGCCCTGGCAGGGGTGGATGTGCATTTCAAGGCCCTGCCCTATTCGCGCTGCATGGCCGAAACCAGGGCCGGACGCCTGCTGGCCTGCTTCGACGCGGTGCCCAACAGCCTGATCGCGCCGCATTACCTGTGGCCCAAGCTGCCGCTGTTCTCCACCCACATGAATATCTATGCGCGCGCCGGCGCGACGGAGCGCAACCTGCGCGCACGCGACCTGGAAGGCCATATCGTCGGCGTGCAGCGCGATTACGAGTACGGCGACGCGTTCGACCTCAACACGCGCATCGTGCGCCATGTGGTCGACAAGAACGAACACGGTTTCCGCATGCTGCACGCGGGCCGCATCCAGTATATGGCGGCGGAAGCGCGCATCGCCGAGGCGCTGTTCCGCAGCAAGCCAGCCGAATTCGGCGGCAAATTCGTCCTGGTCGGCACGGTCGCGACACCGGAACTCTTCATCGCCTTCAGCAAGCACTTCCCTGGCAGCGCCGACATGCTGGCCCGCTTCAACGAGGGCTACGCCAGGCTGCGCAAGTCGCCGCGCTACAAGGAGCTGGAAGACAAGTGGTTCAAGTAAGGCGCGCGCCGGCCGCCCGGCGCCGCGGCCTCAGAACGGCAGGCTGGCCGTGAACCAGCCGCGCACGCGCGACGACTTGCCGTCCGCGTCCTCGCCCTTGCTACCCGGCGCCGGGTTGGCGCCGATCTTGCGCGCCACCTGCACCTGCAGCGAGGCGCCGCCGGTGCTGCGCCAGGTCGCACCCAGGCCGGCGCCCTTCAGCGTATAGCTGTTGCCGGGACCGTTGGCCGGCAAGGCGCCGGTGTACACATGCTTGTTCAGGCGCACGTGGCCGGCATCGACAAAGGCCGCCAGGCCGGTGCGCCAGGCCGGCAGCTCCAGCTGCAGTTCGGCCGACAGCACGTGGCCTTCGTCGCCGCTGGCTTCCCCGGCCGGATAGGCGCGCACGCGGCCCGGTCCGCCCAGCGACATTTTTTCGCCGGACTCCAGGTTGCGCGAGGCGAACTGGCCGCTGGCGTTCAGCAGCAGGCCCAGGTTGCCCGCCACGCGCTGCAGGCGGCCCACCTGGTAGGACAGGTGGGCGAAGCGGCCGGCACTGCGCGCACCGGCGGCATCGGCCGCCGCCGCTGCCGCGTTGCCGTCCAGGTCAAGGTGGCCCAGGCCCAGCTCCAGGCTGGCCTGGGTGGCGGCGCTTTCCTGCTGGCGGCTGAAGCTCAGGGCCAGCGGCAGCAGCCGCACATGCTTGTCGCTGGTGACGGCGCCGCTGGCGAAGTTTTCGTAGCGCTTGTCGTCGTAGCCGGCGCGCAGCTGCAGGTTGGTGGCGCGCGTGCGCAGCAGCGGATAGCTGGCGATCAGCTGCGCCACATTGGCGGTGCCGTGCGCGTCCAGTGCCTTGAACTCCTCGCCCAGCTTGTAGCGCATGCGCGAGAAGGCGGCGCCGGCTTTCAGACCGCTGCCGCCCAGCGGCGCGATGTAGCCCGCGCGGCCGTAGCGGTAGCCGTCGCCGGCGGTGGAGGCCAGCAGCGACAGCTGGCCGCCGTAGCCGCCCAGGTCATTCAGCGCCAGGTTGCCGGACAGGCGCGTGGCGCCGGTGTAGCGGTTGCTGGCGTTGTCGATGCTGAGCGAGCCGCTGGCCAGCGGGCCTTCGCCCAGCTGCACCGCCAGCTCCGATTCGCCCAGGCCTTGGCCCTTGCTTAATTCGGCGCGCGCGCCCATGCCGGGCAGGTCCTGCACCAGCAGCAAGGCGCGCTCCAGGCGGTCTTCCTGCACCGGCTGGCCGACCGGTACCAGGGCGTCCAGGTAGCGCTGCGCCACGGCGGGGCGCAGGCGCACGCTGGCGTCTGGTACCAGGCGCACCTGCGAGATGCGGCCTTCCAGCACCTGGATGGTCACCTCGCCGTTGCCGATCTCCTGCGCCGGCAGCACGGCGCTGGCGACGAAATAGCCGCGTTCGCGGTAGAAGGCGGTGACGGCATTGCAGGCCTGCTGCAGTTCGGCGAAAGTGAGTTCGCGGCCGCTGTAGGGCGCCAGCACTTGCTGCAAGGCGGCCGGCGCGAATGCGCTCACGCCCTGCAGCACAAAGCGGCGCACCAGCACCTTCTGCGCGCCTTCCAGCGCCAGGCCCGGCAGCGGGGCGGCGTCGGGCAGCACCTTGCCGCTGGCGGCGGGCTGGCGCACCAGCGCCGGGGGACGGTTCTGTTCCAGGATGCGGCCGGCATCCGGCAGCGGTTGAGCCTGGGCCAGCGCCAGGGATGGGCTGCACAGGATGGCCAGCGCCAGGCTGTTTTTCGTATGTTTCTGCACTTGCTATCTTCCTGCTTCTGATCAGTTGGGGGCGCCGACGGTGTTCACGCCGCCGCCGCGCACCATTACGCGGCTGCCGCCGCCGATGGTGTATTCGCGGGTTTCATTGTCGGACTGCTGCTGCAGGGCGCTGCCGTTGCCGCCGTTCCGGCCAGACTGCACCAGCTGGCCCGCCAGCGCTGCCGCATTGGCACCGCCGTTGCTACCCGCGCCGCCGTTGCCGGCGACGCCTTCCGGCACGCGGTCCTGCACGCCGTTCGCGCCCGGCAGCGAGACCAGCGCCGCGCCGCCGTTGCCCAGCTGGGCCCACAGGCTGCCGCCCTGGCCCGGCATCGGCAGCGGTGGATTGAGCAAGCCGCCCACCAGGTTGTCGATCAGCTGCGGTGCGCGCTGCACGGTCAGCACGCCATTGACGTAGCTCACCGCATAGTTGTCCAGGCTGTTGCCGCTGATGTTGATGGCGTAGCTGCCGGCCGGCGCATCGAGACCGGCGCCGGTGCTGGTGCGCACGTCGCCCAGCAGGGCCACCGTATCGCCACCCACCAGGCCGGTAGCGGTCCAGGTCAGCGCCGGGTTGGCGTTGCCGAAGGCGCGCACCTGGTCGTCGGCGCGCACGACCAGCGTCGCCGGGGTGATATTGCCGCTGGCGGTGACGCTGCTGCTGGCCAGGACATAGTTGGACGCCAGGCCGCTGCCGTTGCCCAGCGTGTAACCGCTGGCCGTAACCACTTTGCCGTTGCCGGCATTGCGGTTGTCGAACTGGACGCTGGCCGGCGCCTGCAGCACCAGGCTTTCGCCGTTCACCAGGCCGGACAGCGTGCCGATGCTCGACAGGCTGGCATTGGTGGTGCCGTCGTAGGTCTTGTTGGCTACTGCCACGCCGCCGATCGATACCTGGCGCGCGCTGATGCTGCCTGCCAGCGTAACGTTCTTAGGCAGCAGATAGTTCGACAGCGCGGTGCCTGCAGCGGCCGAGACGGCGCCGCCCGGCAAGGCTGCCGTGACGCTGTTGGCGCCCGCCACATTGGCGCTGTTGTACTGCCCCTGCAGCGCGCCGACGCTGGCGCCTTCGCCGCTGGCAAAGCCGGACAGGCCAACCTGGCCGGCCGCCAGCTGTGCTGCGGTGCTGCCGTCGTACACTTTGCCGATGCTGCCGTTGGCAACCGCCGTCAGCGCCTTCGGCGTGATCGACGCGCTGGCGGTGGCGGCGCTGCCCACCGTGTAGTTGCCGGCATCGGCGCCCGACAGGGAAATGCCGGACACGGTGATCGCCTTGCCCTGGCCCACATTCTTGTCGCCAAAGACCGCGTTGCCGTTGACCTGCAGGCTGTCGCCGGCCAGGCGGTTGTCGCTGTAGGAGACAATCGCCGCCAGGGTGCCGTCGTACACCTTGTCGACGCCGGTCGCGCCCACCTGCAGCGCGCGCGGCGTGATGCTGGCGGTCGAATTGGCGATCACGGAGACGGTGTAGTTGCCCGCATCGGCGCCGCTCACGGAGACGCCGCTCAGGTTGACCGCCTTGTTGCTGCCGACGTTTTTGTCGGCGAAGCTGCCCGAGCCGCCGGACAGCGAGAGCTGGTCGCCGGCAATCCGGTTGTCGCCCGACAGCGAGACCGAGGTCGAAGTGCTGCCGTCGTACACCTTGTCCGCCGCCGTCACATTCACCGTCAGCGTGCGGCGCGTGATGGAGCCGGTGCCAGTGGCGGTGATCGATGCCAGCTGGTAGTTGGCGGCGTCCGCGCCGCCCAGCGTAATGCCGGTGGCGTTCACGGTCTTACCGGTGCCGGCGTTCTTGTCGGCGTAGCTGCCGCTGCCCGACAGGACCAGCGTATCGCCCGCCACGCGGTCGTCGGCAAAGCTCAGCTGCGCGGTGGTGGTGCCGTCGTACACCTTGGTGCTGCCGTTGGTGCTGACGTTCAGCGTACGCTGCGTGATATTGCCGCTGGCCGTCGCCGTGCTGGCGCCCAGCGCATAGTTCGCCGCGTCGGCGCCCGACAGGGTCAGGCCCGAAACCGTGATGGCCTTGCCGTTGCCGGCGTTCTTGTCGGCGTAGGCGGCGTTGCCGCTTACGCTCAGCACGTCGCCCGCCAGGCGGTTGTCGGCGTAAGTCACCACGGCCGCCACAGTGCCGTCGTACACCTTGTTGCCGCCGGTGGCAGTCGCCGTCAGCGTACGCGGCGTGATGTTGGCCGTGGTGCTGGCACTGGTCGCGGCCAGGGTGTAGTTGGCGGCGTCGGTGCCGCCCAGCGTGATGCCGGTGACGTTCACCGTCTTGCCGTTGCCGGCGTTCTTGTCGCTGAAGGCGGCCGCACCATAGCCCAGCGTCAGGGCATCGCCGCTGACGCGGTTGTCGGCCAGGGTCGCGCTGGCGGCCGTGGTCTGGTCATACACCTTGCCGGCGGCGCTGGCTGTCACCGCCAGGGCGCGCTGCGTGATATTGGCCGTGGTGCTGGCGGTCGTGGCCGACAAAGTGTAGTTGCTGGCGTCCGCGCCCGACAGCGTGATGCCGCTGACGCTGACCGTCTTGCCGTTGCCGGCATTCTTGTCGGCGAAGGCGGCGTTGCCGCTGAGCGCCAGGTCGTCACCGGCCACGCGGTTGTCGCCGAAGTTCACGCTGGCCGCCGTGCTGCCGTCGTACACCCGGTTCACGCCGGTGGCGCTGACCGCCAAGCTGCGCGCCGTGATATCGGCGCTGCCGCTGGCGGTGCTGGAGGCCAGCACGTAGTTGTCCTTGTCGGCGCCGGACAACGAAATGCCGTTGACCACCAGCGCCTTGCCGCTGCCCGCGTTCTTGTCGAGGAAGGCAGCGCTGCCGCCGGTCACGGTCAGCAGGTCGCCGGCCACGCGGTCGTCGCCCAGCGTTGCCGTGGCCGCCGTGGTGCCGTCGTAGACCTTGTTGCTGCCCACGGCATTCACCACCAGCGTACGCTGGGTGATATTGCCGGTGGTGGTGGCCACGGCGCCCGACACGGTGTAGTTGCCGGCATCGGCGCCGGACAGGGTCACCGCGCCGACCTGGATGGTCTTGCCGGTGCCGACGTTCTTGTCGGCGAAAGTGCCGCTGCCGTTCACCGCCAGCACGTCGCCCTGCACGCGGTCGTCGCTGAACGACACGGTGATGCCGGTGCCGCCGTCGTACACCTTGTTGCTGCCTGCGATGCTGATGTTCAGCGTGCGCGCGGTGATATCGGCGCTGGTGCTGATGCTGCTGGATGCCAGCGTGTAGTTGCCCGCATCGGCGCCGCTCAGGGCCAGGCCGCTGGCGGTCACGGTCTTGCCGGTGCCGGCGTTCTTGTCGGCGAAGGCGGCGCTGCCGCCCACTGCCAGCACGTCGCCAGCCAGGCGGTCGTCGGTATAGCTGACGGTGGCGGCGGTGCTGCCGTCATACTGCTTGTTGGCCGCGGTGGCGCCCAGTACGTTCAGCGTGCGCTTGCCGATATTGGCGCTGGCGGTGGCGCCGCTCGACGCCAGGGTGTAGTTGCCGGCGTCGGTGCCGCCCAGCGCGATGCCGCTGACGCTGATCGCCTTGCCGCTGCCCGCGTTCTTGTCGGCGAAGGCGGCACCGCTGTAGGTCAGCGACAAGACGTCGCCCGAGACGCGGTCGTCGCCCAGCGTCACGCTGGCGGCCGTGCCCTGGTCATAGGTCTTGTCGATGCCAGTGGCGCTGGCGGTGAGCGTGCGCTTGCCGACGTTGGCCGTGGTCGCGGCGCTGGTGGACGACAGGACGTAGTTGACCGCATCGGCGCCGGACAGGGCGATGCCGCTCACGCTGACCGCCTTGCCATTGCCCGCATTCTTGTCGGCGAAAGTGGCGTTGCCGCTGATCGTCAGCACATCGCCGCCTACGCGGTTGTCGCCGTAGGTCACGCTGGCGGCGGTGCTGCCATCGTAGGTGCGGTCCACGCCGCTGGCCGTCACGTTCAGGCTGCGCGCGGCAATGTCTGCACTGCCGCTCGCGGTGCTGGAGGCCAGCACGTAGTTGGCGGCGTCGGCGCCGCCCAGCGTGATGCCGGCCACGCTCAGCGCCTTGGCGCTGCCTGCGTTCTTGTCGGCGAAGTTTGCGCTGCCGCTGCCCAGCATGAGCGAGTCGCCGGCCACGCGGTCGTCGGTCAGGGTCACGCTGGCCGCGGTGGTGCCGTCGTAAATCTTGTTGCCGCCGCTGGTTCCCACCGTCAGCGTGCGCTGCGTGATATTGCCGGTGGCGGCAGCCGTGCTGACCGACAGCGAGTAGTTGTTCGCGTCGGCACCGGACAACGAGATACCGCTGACCGAGATCGCTTTGCCGGTGCCGGCATTCTTGTCGGCGAAGCTCGCGCTGCCGCCTACGGTCAGCGTATCGCCCGCCACACGGTCGTCGCCAAAACTGACGCTGGCGGCGGTACTGCCGTCGTACACCTTGTTGTTGCCGGTGGCAGTCACCGCCAGCGCGCGCGGGGTGATCGCTGCCGTGCCGCTCGCCGTAGGAGAGGCCAGGGTGTAGTTGCCGGCGTCCGCGCCGGACAGCGCCAGGCCGCTGGCCGTCACGGTCTTGCCGCTGCCTGCGTTCTTGTCGGCGAATGCCGCGCTGCCGGATACGGTCAGCACATCGGTGCCGATGCGGTTGTCCGTGAAGCTGGCGACGGCTGCCGCGGTGCCGTCGTACACCTTGTTGGCGGCATTCACACCCACGGTCAGCTGGCGCGGCGTGATGGCGGCGCTGGCGGTGGCGCTGGTCGAAGCCAGCACGTAGTTCGCCGCATCGGCGCCGGCAACGGCGATGCCGTTCACCTGTACCGTTTTGCCGTTGCCGGCGTTCTTGTCGGCGAACGCGGCGCCGCTGCTGGAGAGCGACAGGGTGTCGCCCGCCACGCGGTCGTCGCCCAGGGTGGCAGTGGCGGCAACGCCGCCGTCGTACACCTTGTCGGCGGCAGTAGCGCTCACGTTCAGGGTGCGCGCGGTGATGTTGGCCGTGGTGCTGGCCGAGGTGGAAGCCAGCGTGTAGTTGCCCGCATCGGTGCCGGACAGGGAAATGCCGCTCACGCTGACCGCCTTGCCCGTGCCTACCTGTTTGCTGGCGAAGGTGCTCGATGCGGCGCTGGCCGTCAGCACGTCGCCCGCCACGCGGTTGTCGCCCAGGGTCACGCCGGCCGACAGCAGGCCGTCGTACACCTTGTTGATGCCGGTGGCCGACACCGTCAGCTGGCGCGGCGTCACCTGCAGCGTGCCGCCGGCGAAGTTGATGGTATAGCCGAGCGAGCTGGCCAGGGTGCCGATATTCAGGTTGTAAGTACCGACGTTCTTGGTGAAGCCAGTGGCGGCAGCGGAGCCGGTAAAGCCGGCCGACGCGTCGTTGTCGATCAGACCGACCGGGATGTAATTGAAGACAGGCAGCGTGCCGGTACCGTCGTAGACTTTGCTTGCCGCCTGCGCGCTCACGGTCAGCGTAGGCGCCCGCTTGTACATGAACCAGTTGGCCCCCGTTGCATAGGCTGGCGCGCTGCCGGTGTAGGCCTGGTTGTAATGCTTGCTGTAGCCGCTCATGCCCTCCAATGCCTTGTCCGGATCATCGGCATATACGTGGTAGTAGCCGTTGGCGCCGCCCTGCAGCGCGGTGGCACCGGCTTTATTGGTAAAGGTGCCGCCACCCGCGCCGGCCGCCGCCACCACCACCGTCGCGGCGCCGTTGCCGCCGCGCCCAACCAGGCTGCCGCCGGCCTCGATCACAACGTTGCTGCCTTCGTCCGCGCCCTTATTGACAACCGTCACCGTGTTGCCTTTGACGGTACCGGCGATGGTGATGTCGCCGTTCGCTTTATAGGTTTGCCCTGCGCCGGTATCGATGGTCAGGTTGACATTACCGGCATCGATGGTCCGGCCGCTGTCGACGCTGATCACGGCCTCGCCCGCAGCGCGATAGGTGCTGACCACACCCGCTGTAGTACCTGCGTTGGCCGTCACGTTCAGCGTGCCGCCCATGGTGATGTCGGAACCGAGCACCACGCTGCGGCCCGCCTGCAGCGTCAGGTTGCCGTTGCCGGCGGCGGTCATGGCGCTGCCGCTCTCCCAGGTAATGTCGTTATTGGCCTGCAGCGTGATGCTGGTGCCGGCCGCCAGCGCGGCGGCCAGCTTCTGCGCGTCCATGGTGGCGTTCAGGTGCGCCTTGGCCGTCGCGTGGCTGAAGCTCAGCGAACCGGCGGCCGGCGCCGGCACCAGGCGGAACACCGACACCGCGCCGCTGCCGGCCGTGTTGCCGTCGCTGGAGTTGGTGAAGGGCTGGCCCACCACCAGGCCGTCGCCGGCGCCGTTCAGCGCCACGGCGAAGCCGAAGTTGCCGTAATTGTCCAGGTCCAGGCTGATGTCCCGGCCCTGGGTATAGTCGCGCCCGAGCGAAGCGGTCAGGCTGGCCGTGGCGAAGTTGGCGCCCATGTCGAACACGCGCACCGCGCCAGGACCGGGGCCATTGGCTTCCAGGCCGCCGTTGCCCGGCTCGCCGACTGCCAGGCGCGTGCCGGCGTCGCTCAGCGCCAGTGCGGAGCCGAACAGCGCGCCTTCGCGCAGCGTGATATTGGCCTTGCTGCCGCCCTGGCCGATGGTGCCGGCCAGGCTGCGGCCGCTGAACGCGTTGTTGTACAGGTAGACCATGCCGCGCCCACTGTTCTCGCCCGGCGCGCCCACCGCCAGCTGGCTGCCGGTATCGTCCAGCGCAACGGCGGTGCCGAACTGCGCCTCGGACGAGGCGCCGCCGGTGAAGCTGCCGACGCTGCCGAAGGTGGCGCCCGACTTGCTGAACAGCTCGACGCTGTTGGCGTACAGCGCGCCCACCGCCAGCTTGTCGCCGGCGCCGTTCAGGGCGACCGACACGCCGAAGCCGCTGCCGGCGCCGTGCGTCCCGCTGCTAATGACCTGGCCCGCCGTCGGCGCACTGAAGCCGCTGCCGAAGCTGAAGGTGTACACCTTGCCCGCCAGGTCCGCGCCCAGGGCGCCGACAGCCAGCGCGGTGCCGTTGTTGTTCAGGGCTACCGAGCTGCCGAACATGTCCTGGCCGGCCAGGCTGGCCGACAGGTTCAGGTTGTTGGTGCCGGTGTAGCCATGGCCGATGGTGCCGGCCAGCGTGGCACCGCTGAAATTGCCGCCGCTGAAGCTGAACAGGCGCACCGCGCCGTAGTTCTTGTCGGCCGCGCCGGCCACGCCGTCGTCGAACGGCGCGCCGACCGCCATGCCGTTGCCGTCCGAGGTCAGGGCCACGCTGTAGCCCATGCCGTCGCCTTCGTCCAGGCCGGCAACGTTGTAATGCTTGCCGCCGCTGAAGCCTTTGCCCAGGATGGCGTCATAGGTCCACACGTTGGCGTAATTGCCGATCACGATATTCTTCGGGTCCAGCAGCAGGTGGCCGCCCTGGCCCAGGCTGATGCTGTCCAGGCCCACGTAGCGCAGGTCTTCCTTGCCGGAGATTTCCACCGCGCCGCCGCTGGCCGCGCCGGTGGCCTTGATAGCGCCCAGCATGGTGGTCTGCTTCTGCGACCATATGATGGCGGTGCCGCCCTGGCCGCCCGCGCCGCGCGCGGACACGTCCAGCAGGGTGCTGTCGTTGATGAAGGTGGCGTCGGCATTGGCGATGGCGGCGGTGGCGCCCCAGCGCCCGCTGAAGCGCTGCGCATCCGGCGCGTCGGCGCGCTGCGCGCCGCCCTGGAAGGCGCCGCCCACGCGCACCAGGCCGCCCTGGGTAGCGCCGGAGGCGTCCACCTGCGTGCCCAGCAGGCGCACGTCGGCCCCGCCCAGATCCACGCGTCCGCCCACGCCGGCCATGCCGCGCGCATCGTGGCGGCCGGACGACAGCAGGCTGCCGCCGGCCTGCAGCGCAATGCTGCCGCCGTCGGTGGCGCCGCGCACATTGCTCGATGCCGCGCTGTTTTCCAGCAGGCCGGCGCCGGAGGCCAGCACGATGCTGCCGCCCTGCCCGGCCGAACCGGCAGCCGACAGCGCCGCCGCATTCGACAGCTCGCCCGCCGCTTTCACGGCCACGCTGCCGCCTTGCAGGCCGTCGGCGCGCAGCGCGCCATCCAGCGCCACAAAGCTGCCTTCCACCGCCACGCTGCCGCCGCGCCCGTGCGCCGCGGAGGCGTCCAGGCTGCCGGCCTGGACCTGGCCGTCGCCCACCAGGCGGATCGTGCCGCCGTCGGTCACCAGGCCGCGCGCCTGCACCACGCCGCTGTTGTTGACGGTGGAGCGCGCCAGCGCTTCGGCGGCGCGCGCCGTCAGCAGCACCTGGCCGCCGTCGGCCTGCACCAGGCCCTTGTTCTCGGCCAGCGCGTCCAGCGCACCCTGCTCCACGCGCACGGTGATCAGGCCGTCGCCGCGGAAGTCCAGGCCCACGGCCTGGCCGGCGGCCAGCGCCACGCTGCCGCCGTTGGCGCTGATGCTGCCGCTGCTCGAAACGCTTGGCGCCAGCAGCGCCACAACGCCGCCCGGCGCGCGCAGCGTGCCTTCATTGCGCACCGCGCCCGCCGCGCCATCGGCGCGGAACTGGTAGCTGCCGGACAGGAAGGACTGGTCGGACAGGCCAAGGCTGGTCGCCACCAGGCCGCCCACATCCACCTGCGCGCCGGCGCCGAACAGCACGCCCTGCGGGTTGACCAGGAACACCTTGCCGTTGGAGGACAGCTTGCCCAGGATGGTGGTGGCCTCGCCGCCCACCACCCGGTTCAGCGCCACGGACGACGCGTTCGGCTGGTTGAAGCGCACCTGCGCATTGGCGCCGATGTCAAAGCCTTGCCAGTTCATGATGGCCTGCTGCGTGGCCTGGCTGACGGTCATGCTGTTGCCCTTCACAGACACGCCGGCCTGCCCCGCCACCAGCCGCATGCCGGTCGGCAGCGCATTCGCAGGCGGCGCCGCCAATGCGCTTCCGCTGGCAGCGCCCAGCGCCAGGCTGGCCGCCAGCACGGCGGCGGCACGGCGCCGCGCGCCGCCCTTGCCATGGCTGCGCGTGCCCTCGGCCACGGCGACCCAGCAGCGGTGCAGCGTGCTCCAGACGAGGCGGTAGAAACGGTTGGCGGAAGCGTGTTTGTGCATGGGATCAGTCCTCAGGCCTGCAGGTTGAAGTCGGCGCGCAGCAGAATGCGGGCGCCCTGGCGCGCGCCGGGCTGCAGGAACAGCAGCTGGCGGCCGGTGGCTTCGTGTTCGATTTCATAGCTGCCGGCCTGGATGGCCGGCACGGCGGCGGCGGAGAACAGCAGGGAGAACTGCTGGCTGGCGCGGCCCTCGGGGGCCAGCTGCGCGGTTTCCACCGCCTGCAGCGTGAGTTGCAGCGCGCGGTGCTCAGGGTGGTTCAGCCAGAAGGACTGGTTCACCAGGGTCTCGGCCACGGCGCGGCTCCAGGCGAAATCGCCGCCCGCCGCGGCGCCCTCGGATGCCGCCACCGGCGCGGTGATGCCCAGGCCCGCTGCCAGCAGCGAACCGCCGCCCGCCTTCAGCCAGGCGCGGCGCGAAAATGCTTGCTCACTCACTGTTGTTCTCCCATCGTGTTCTCCCATTCCATGGCCCGGTGCATGCCGGACACCCCAGTTTCTTTAAAGCCCAGGCGGCGATACAGCGCCTCGGCCGGATTGTTCAGTACTACATTCAGGCGCAGCGGCTGGCGCGCCGCCGCTGCCTGCTGCTGCAAGCCGCGCAATAGGCCGCCGCCGATGCCGCGCCCGCGCCATTCCGGCAGCAGCGCAATATCCAGCAGCAGAAAGGCGCCGGCGTGCTGCGCCACCACCATCCGCCCCACCGCCGCGCCGCCCACTTCGATCACCTCGAAGCGCGCCTGCGGATAGCCATGGCGGAACGACTGCTGCTGCGCCGCGAACTGCAGGTCGAGCAAGGTGTCGAGCGTGGCGGCATCCAGCCCGCCCAGGCCGAGCTCCGGCCCGCGCACCGCGCCGAACAGCGCGCGCAGGAAGGCGCGGTCGGCCGCGGTCTCGCTGCGCAGGGCAAGCGCGCCGCGCTCGCTCATGCGCGCGGCGGGAATTCGCCTTGCATGGCGATGCAGAACAGCATGCCCAGGTAAGGCTGGCGGTTGTTATGCGGCTGCCCGCTGCCCGCCGGCGCCACCGGGTTGGGCTCCACCGTTTGCATCCCGCCCACGTTCTGGCTGAATATGTGGTTGACCTGGCCCGCCGCGTTCTTGGCGAATCCGGTCGACGAACCGGGCGCCACCTGCGAGGCGGCCGAGGTAGCGGCTCGCAGCTGGTGGGTGTGCACCGGGATCTGGGCAGCGGTCAGCGTGACGCTCGACGTGCCGCCCTGCTCGCCCAGGAAGCGCGGCGACAGGCCCTGGCCCTGGCCCGGGTGCATCGGCATGCGGCCGTTCAGGTCCGGCAAAGCGAACGTCGATTTGCCGTCGCCGCCGTAGGTGGTGCCCAGCAGGGAGAACAGCGCCGTGTTCTGCGAAATCGGCAGCAGCTGGCCGTCGCAGGTGGCCCAGCCCTTGGGCGCAAAATTGCCGGCAAAGATGCGGACTTCCGCAACAAATGGAGAACTCATCGTGTGCCTTTCAGTTCTGGGGCTGAGGGAACATGCCGTACAGCGAGATGATGAAATTGATGCAGGTGTACGGCGCCATATTGGTGTGCGGCTGCGAGCCGCCTGCGGAGCCCATGGCATTCAGCGCCATGGCCTGGGTACCGCCGTCCGTCAGGCCGTAAATGCCCGAACCCGCGCCGACCGAGGCCGCCGGATAGCCGTTCAGGTTGGTGTAGGCGCCGCTGCCGCGCTCCGTGCTGGCCACCATCGCGTGCGTATGGCTGGGGATCTGCGTATGGTTCAGGGTCACTTCCTCCACCCCGCCCCATTCGGCCAGCGTGAAGTTGAAACCGCCTACCGAACCGGCGTGCATCGGCACGCGGCCCTGCAGGTTCGGCAGCGCGAAGGTCGACTGGCCGTCGCCACCATAGGTGGTGCCGAGCAGGATGAACAGGGCGTCAAACTCGGAGATCTGCAGCAGCTGGCCATCGCAGAAGGCCCAGCCGGTCGGAGCGAAATTACCCGCAAACATGCGGATTTCGCCGAGGTATGAATCAGACATAGTTACTCCGTTCAGGTGGGAGATGGGAATACGCCCTGCAGCGCAATCACGTAGTTGAGGACCAGGTAAGGCTGCATGTTCAGGTGTGGCTGCGAACCGCCGACGCTGGACACCGTGGCCGGCGCCATCTGCGTGTTCGGGGTGCCGTTGAACATGTCGCGCCCCAGGCGGCCCTTGCGCGCCAACAGCGCACCGGCCGGATCGCCCGAGTTGGCGACCGCGGTACTGGCGGAAACCGTGTGCTGGTGGCTCGGCATCTCGGCGTGGGTCAGCGTATGCGCCACCTCGCCGCCGGCCTGGCCGCGCGTCACTTCGCCGCTCCAGCCGGCATGCACCGGCACGCGGCCGCGCAGGTCGGGCAAGGCGAAATTGGTCTGGCCGTTGCCGCCGTAGGTCGTCCCCAGCAGCGAAAACAATGCCTGGTTCTGGTTAATCGGCAGCAGCTGGCCGTTGCAGAAGGCCCAGCCCTTGGGCGGGTAATTGAACGCGACGAGTTTGATCTCGCCCATGTAAGGCGTTCCCATGTCAGCTCCTGGAGGGATTAGTTATTGAATACGGCGTGGTACTGCACGCCGGCCGCAGTGCGGGCGACGGGTACCAGGAAAATGGCGAGCGGCGCATCGCCGTCGCGCAGCAGTTCCACGGTCTGCTGCTCCAGCTCGGGCGCAGGCGGCCCCTGGAAAGTCAGCGCAAACGCTTGCGGATTGCCCGATGGTTCAACCTCGGCCAGCACCAGGGCCAGCCCCAGCTCCGGCGGTGCGCCGGCAACGGAAAATACGGCCCCGAGACGAGCCTGGAAGTAGCTTACATCTGTCAACACGGCAATCCTGCAAAAATTCTATTCGTGAAAAATTGATCATTGTACGATGAAAAATGCTTAATCTGTATTACAATTTTGCAACAATCGTGAAAAAACAGGCGTTGCAAAGCTTATACTTTCAATGAGTTAGCAACGCTTCCGGGCGCCCCTCCCCTCGTGCCGATTTAACAAATGACCCGCTCGATTGCCGCCCGCCTGTTGCGCATCATCTTCGGCTGCTACTTCGTGGTGACCGTGCTGGTGACCGCCTTCCAGCTGACGGCGGAGTACAAGCACACGCGCAACCGGGTCGAGCGCGAGATCGAAGCCATGCAGCACACCTTCGGCCCCGGCATTGCCGATGCCATGTGGCGCTTCAACGACGACATCATGCGCGGCATCCTGGCCGGCATGAAGGAGCTGCCCATCGTGGTCGGCATCAAGGTGGTGGACGACCAGGGCAAGCTGGTGCGCGCGGTGGGCACCGTGCTGGACGAGCAAGGCAAGCATATGCAGGCCCTGCCCGACGGCCGCCTGGCGCCGCCCACGCGCGACGACGGCCTGTTCGGCGAAGTGTTCAGCCGCGAATTCCCGATCGCCTATCCGCTGGAGAACGGCGCCCTGCAGCCGATCGGCACATGGACCGTGTATTCCAACCGGCGCATCGTGGTCAGCCAGGTGCAGTATGGCTTCGTGCTGATCCTGGTGAACTCGGTCATCAAGACCATGGCGCTGTGGTTCATCTTCCTGCTGGTGGTGCGCCACCTGCTGGGCAAGCCGCTGCGCCAGCTGAGCGACTACGTCGGCCGCCTGACCATCGACAACCTCGGCGACCAGCCGCTGCGCCTGCGCCACGGCGGCAATACGGAACTGGACCTGCTGGCCAACAAGATCAATGAAATGCGCGAGAACATCCTGGCCGGGCTGGCGGAGAAAGCCGCCCTGTATGAAGAACTGGCCGCCCTCAACGAGACGCTGGAGCGGCGCGTGGAAGAACGCACGCGCGCCGCGCGCCACGCGCAGGACGAGCTGGCGCGCAGCGAGCGCCTGGCGGCCCTGGGCTCGATGGTGGCCGGCATCGCGCACGAGCTGAATACGCCGATCGGCAACAGCCTGATCGCCGCCAGCACCCTGGGCGACAAGGTCAAGGCGCTGGGCGCCAGCTACGAGAGCGGCTTGCGCCGCTCCGACATGGCCAGGTTCCTGGAGGAGGCGGAAGGCATCGGCGAGCTGATGACGCGCAATATCGAGCGCGCGGCGCGCCTGGTGTCGAGCTTCAAGCAGGTGGCGGTGGACCGCGCCAGCTCGCAGCGGCGCAAATTCGACCTGGGCACCGTGATCCAGGAAAACCTCAACACCCTGTCGCCGGTGCTGCGCAAGACGCCCTACGAAGTGGTGCTCGACGTGGCGCCGCTGGTGGCGATGGACAGCTACCCCGGCCCGCTGGGCCAGGTGGTGGTGGCCCTGGTCGACAACGCCCTGCAGCACGCCTTCCACCAGCGCGACCACGGCCGGCTCTCGATCACGGTGCCGGTGCCGGCGGGCGACACGGCCGACATCATCGTCAGCGACGACGGCGCCGGCATCGCCGCCAGCCATATCAACCGCATCTTCGACCCCTTCTTCACCACCCGCATGAGCGAAGGCAGTTCAGGCCTGGGCCTGAACATCGTGCACAACATCGTCACCACCATCTTGGGCGGCAAGATCCAGGTCGAGAGCACGCCCGGGGTGGGCACCAGCTTCCGCATCACGATCCCGCTCGATGCGCCGATGCACCACGAGGAGCCGATTATCCCGCAGGCGTGAGCAGCACCGGCACTTCCTTGAAGGCCGGGGTCTTGGAGCCGCGCGCCATCAGGTCGGGCGAGATGAGCGGGGTCAGTTCCGGGAAGTAGCCGAACACGTCGCCTTCCGGCACGTCGTAGCGCACCAGCTGGTAGCCCTTGCACTGGCGCGCAATGCCGTCCGGCGCGGCGGCGTGGATGTCGACCAGCTGGCCGTCGCGCAGGCCCAGGCGCGCCATGGTGGCGGCGCCGATGAACAGCACCTTGCGCGTGTGGTGCACGCCGCGGTAGCGGTCCACCTCGCCCGTGCTGTCGCGGTAGACGGTGGTGTTGTACTGGCGGTGCGCGCGCACGGTGGCCAGGCACAGCACCGCGTCGCCGTACTGGGCGCGGGCGCGGCGCATGATGGTGTCCTGCGGCAGCGCAATGGCGGTGAACTGCGCCTTGCCGCTGGCGGTGCGCCAGTCGCGGTTGCGCGCGCTGTTCGGCAGGTAGAAGCCGCGCGGCTGGGCGATCCGTTCGTTGTACTTTTCAAAGCCGGCCACCGCGGTCTGCGCCACCTGCTCGATCAGGGAACGGGTGGTGGCGTAGTCGCTGCCCATGGCCTGCCACGGAATGGCCGACTCGCCCAGCGTGGCGCGCGCCAGCTCGGTCACGATATGCGGCTCCGAACGCAGCTTGGCGCTGGCCGGCTCGCCGCGCCCGGTGGAGGCGTGCACCATGCTGGCCGTGTCCTCCACGCTGACGAACTGCGGCCCGCCGGCCTGCTCGTCGCGCTCGGTGCGCCCCAGGCAAGGCAGCAGCAGGCCGACGCGGCCCGGGTGCAGGTGGGTACGATTGAGCTTGGTGGCGATATGCACGGTCAGCTGCAGGCCCTGCATCGCCTGCAGCACGCGCGGCGTATCCGGCCCGGCCACGGCGAAGTTGCCGCCCAGGCCGAGGAAGGCATGCACCGAGCCGTCCATGATGCCCTTGATGGCGGCCACCGCGTCCAGCCCGTGCGCCGCCGGCGGAGTGAAGCCGAACACGCGCTGCAGGCCGTCCAGCCATTCCTGCTTGGGGCGGTTGGTCACGCCCACGGTGCGGTCGCCCTGCACATTGGAGTGGCCGCGCACCGGCATCAGGCCGGCGCCCGGGCGGCCCACGTTGCCGCGCAGGAGCATCAGGTTGACCAGGGCCTGGATGGTTTCCACCGCGTACTCGTGCTGGGTCAGGCCCATGCACCAGGTGGCGATGCTGGCCCTGGAGGTGATGTAGACCGCCGCCGCCTGCTCGATCCGGGCGCGCGACAGGCCACTGTCGGCCTCGATCTGCGACCACGCCGCGGCGCGCACGGTGGCCGCGAATTCCTCGAAGCCGCTGGTGTGGCGCGCGATGAATTCATGGTCCAGTACCTTGCCGCCGGCCTGCTCCGCTTCCAGCACGGCCTTGGCCATGCCGGTCAGCGCCGCCAGGTCGCCGCCCACGCGCACCTGGAAGTACTCGGTGGCGATGCGGGCGCCATGCCCTGTCAGGGTTTCCTTCGGCGACTGCGGGTCGGCGAAGCTGCGCAGGCCCGGCTCCAGCATCGGGTTGAACACCACCACGCGGCAGCCGCGCAGCGCGGCTTCGCGCAGGTCGCC
This sequence comes from Pseudoduganella sp., assembly GCF_041914865.1. Taxonomy (NCBI): domain Bacteria; kingdom Pseudomonadati; phylum Pseudomonadota; class Betaproteobacteria; order Burkholderiales; family Oxalobacteraceae; genus Pseudoduganella; species Pseudoduganella sp. The sequence continues at coordinate 86,021 of NZ_JAYSCO010000013.1, forward strand.
CAGCATGCGCGGGTGGTTGGTGCCGGGATTCTGGCCGAACACGAAGATAGCCTCCGCGTGCTCGAAGTCCTCGCGCGTGATGGTGGCCTTGCCCACGCCCAGCGTGCTGCCCAGCGCCATGCCGGACGACTCGTGGCAGTAGTTCGACGAGTCCGGCATATTGTTGGTGCCGAAGGCGCGCGCGAACAGCTGGTAGGGGAAGGCAGCCTCGTTGCTGCTGCGGCCGGAGGCGTAGAACACGGCGCGCTGCGGCGAGTCGAGCGCGCGCAAGGCTTGCGCCGCCAGCTGGAAGGCCTGCTCCCACGCCACTTCGCGGTAGGTGTCGCTGGCGCTGTCGTACAGCATGGGGGCGGTCAGGCGGCCGAAGCCTTCCAGTTCCGCTTCGCTGCGCTGGCGCAGCTCGGCCAGCGTGTGGGCGGCAAAGAATTCGGGCGGCGCGCGGCGCGGCGTGGTCTCGTGCGCCACGGCCCAGGCGCCCTGCTCGCAGAAATCCACCGCCTTGTCCTTGGGCGAATCGGGATAGGCGCAGCCCGGGCAATCGACGCCGAGCGGCTGGTTCAGGCGCGGCAGCACTTTCAGGGCCGGCACGGCGCCGTTGCTGCGCAGCGCCTTGGCCGTGCCATGCAGCGAACCAAGGCCGCCGGCGGATTTTTTATAGAAGCGAATCGGGTGCTGCACGTGGATCTCCGGCCAGTCATTCAAGTCAGAATGTTAACATAAACCCACATAGTCGCCTTTTCTTGTCAGCAAGAAACAACTTGCGGTATACTCGGGGCGCGCCCTACTCCCGCGCACTGTTCCCCTCTGGCCAAACCCTCGCCTGCTGCCTCCTCGCTGGAGAAGGTTATGCGCCGCATTCCCACGTACCAAACATTCAAATTCAAGCTCACGGCCCTGCTGGTGCTGATGGTCATGCTGGCCAGCGCGCTGGTGGGCGGCGCTTCACTGCTGGTGGCGGAACGCGAGATGCGCAAGGTCATCGGCAACCAGGAAATGGCCACCCTGTCCGGCGCCGCCGCCTACCTCGACCGCGACATCACGTCCAAACAGGAAGTGCTGCGGGTGCTGGCGGAAGGCTTGCAGGCAGCGCCGGTGGCGCACGGCAAGGTGCAGGACCAGCTCGAGCAGCGCCTGGCCCTGCGTGACGCATTTGCCAACGTTGCCGCGCTGGGACGCGACGGCCAGCTGCTGGCCAACCTGCAGGACCGGCGCATGGTGGGCAAGCTGAACAGCCATGGCCGCCAGTTCTTCCGCGATACGCTGGCGGCGCAGGAAGGCGTGGTGTCGGCGCCGTTCCGCAGCATCCTGTCCGGCCGCCCGGTGGTGGCGGTGACGCAGCCGGTGCTGGACCGGGCCGGCGCCATCGACTACGTGCTGGTGGGGACCATCGACCTGCAGCGCCCGGCCTTTGCCGGCCAGCTGCAAGCCTTGCGCGGCCACGCCTCCGGCTACCTGTTCATCGTGGCGGCCGACGGCACCATCGTCTACCACCCGGACCCGACGCGCGTGCTGGCGCGCGACGCCGCAGCCGGTTCGCTGGCGCACACCGTGCTGGACGGCAGCGACGGCTGGCGCCACGATGTGCAGGACCAGGGCCGCCCCATCATGCTGGCGCACACGCGCCTCAAGCACCTGGACTGGACCATTGCGGTGGCGGTGCCGCTGCAGGACGTGTTCGCAGCCATGTCCGGCGTGCGCCTGCGCGCGCTCGGCACGGCCGCCCTGGCGGCGCTGGCGGCCGGCCTGCTGGGCTGGCTGCTGCTGCGCCTGATGCTGGCGCCGCTGTACCAGCTGTATGGGCAGGTGCTGGCCCTGGGCCGCGCCGCGGTCGATATCGAGCAGTTCAACTCGTCCCGCCCCGATGAATTCGGCCAGTTGAGCCGCGCCTTCTACCAGGTGTCGCGCCAGCACCAGATCGCCGAACGCAACCTGCAGCACCTGGCCACCACCGACCCGCTGACCGGCGCCCACAACCGGCGCATGTTCGACGAGTTCTTCCCGCAGGCGCTGAAGCGCGCCATCCGCGCCGGCCAGCAGATCGGCCTGGCGGTGCTCGACATCGACCACTTCAAGGCGATCAACGATACCTACGGCCACCAGGCCGGCGACGCCGTGCTGGTGCAGTTCGCCGACCGTCTGCGCCACGCGGTGCGCAGCACCGACACCGTGGCGCGCATCGCGGGCGATGAATTCGTGATCGTGTTCGAGCACCTGGACGCCGCGCACGACGTCAACCTGCTCGGGGAGAAGGTGGTGGCGGCCATGAAAGCGCCTTTCAGCGTGAACGGCAAGGCGCTGGAAGTGACGGCCAGCATCGGCATCGCCCTCACTACCGAGCTGCCGGCCGACGTCGACAAGGTGATGCTGGCCGCCGACCAGGCGCTGTACTGCGTCAAGGCTGCGGGCCGCAACGGCTTTGCCGTCAACTGCGTGGGCGCCGAGCGCATGCTGTCGGTGCGCGATTTCGCCGCGCCGGCCAAGCCGGACAAGAAGCCGACCTGGCCGTCGAGCAGGATGTAAGCCGCGCGCGCGGCGCTTAGCCGCGCAGCGCCAGCGGCCGGCGCGCCGCAGCGGCGCCCGCCCCGCCACTATCCGCCGCGCTGCCCTCGGCCTGCGACAGGCGGAACTCGCCCACCAGCGCCACCAGGGTGGCGGCCTGCTCCTGCAGGCTCTCGGCGGCGGCGGCGGCCTGCTCCACCAGCGCCGCGTTCTGCTGCGTCACGCCGTCCATCTGGCCGATGGCCTGGTTGACCTGGCCAATGCCGTTGCTCTGTTCACCGCTGGCGGCGCTGATCTCGCTCACGATATCGGTCACGCGGCGCACGCTGGACACCACTTCCTGCATGGTGCTGCCGGCCTGCGCCACCAGCGCGCTGCCCGCCTCCACCTGCTCCACCGAGTTGCCGATCAATTCCTTGATTTCCTTGGCCGCCGCTGCGCTGCGCTGGGCCAGGTTGCGCACCTCGCTCGCCACCACGGCGAAGCCGCGGCCCTGTTCGCCGGCGCGCGCCGCCTCCACCGCCGCATTCAGGGCCAGGATATTGGTCTGGAAGGCGATGCCGTCGATGACGGAAATGATGTCGACCACCTTGCGCGAGGAATCGTTAATGGACGCCATGGTGTCGACCACCTGCGCCACCACTTCGCCGCCGCGCGTCGCCACTTCCGAGGCGCGCGCCGCCATCTGGTTGGCCTGGCGCGCATTGTCGGCGTTCTGCTTGACGGTGCTGGTCAGCTCCTCCATCGTGGCGGCGGTTTCCTCCAGCGCGCTGGCCTGCTGCTCGGTGCGCGCCGACAGGTCGGAATTGCCCTCGCGGATTTCCTTGCTGGCCACCGCCACGCTGTCGGACGACTCGCGCACCCGCGCCAGCACCGAATGGATCTTGGCGACGAAGGTGTTGAAGCCGGTGCCGATCACCGCCAGTTCATCGTTGCCGCGCACCTCCAGCCGCGCGCTGAGGTCGGCGTTGCCGCTGGCCAGGCCCGACATGGCGTCGCCCAGTTCGCGCAGCGGCTGGGTCAGGCGGAATACCACCGCCACCAGGATGAAGCCGGTGGCCACCGCGCACAGCAGCGACACCAGCAAGGTGTAGGTCAGCAGCTCGCGCGCCGAGGCTGTCGCCACCGAACGCGGGAAGCTCATTTTCACCGCCCATGGCGCGATATCGGGGTGCAGCACCAGCGGCTGGATCAGGTGCGCCATGCCCTGCTTGTCCTCATACTCGTAAGCCTTGCCGGCGCGGATGCTGTCCAGGCCTTCCTTCGGGATATCCTCGGCCGGCTTGCCCACCAACGCCTCGGCCGGGTTGCTGGCATACAGGCCGCCGTTCGACACCAGCGACAGGCGGCCGCCTTCGATCGACTTCATCTCCTTCAGGATCTCGCCCAGCTTGGTCAGCATGAAGTCGGCGCTGGCCGTGCCCTGGAACTTACCGTCGATCATGATCGGCGCCACCAGCGACGCCATCAGCACGTCCTTGCCGCCCACCGGATAGGCATACGGCTCGGTGAAGAACACCTTGCCGCTGCGCTTGGGAATGTCGTACCAGTCGTTGGCGCCGGGCTTGGGGTCGAACACGATCGGCTCGATATTCACCCCGCCGCCAGCGGCGCGCGTGTAGTACGGCATGTAGCGGCCCGTGGCGTCGTACTCCGGCTGCTTGCCGGCGTACTCGGCGTCCTTGCCATCGAGCGCATTCGGCTCCCAGGTCACCGCCGCCCCGATCAGGTCCTCGGAGCTGAACAGGGCCGCCTTGGTGATGGCGCCGGTCTGCTCGCGCGACAGGGTCAGGCCGCCGCCGCGCGTGGCGCGCTGGGTGGCGCCGAGCTGGATGATGGTGGCCAGGTTGCGCCCGATGCGCGCCTGCAGGGCCGACGCGGCCGCCGCAGCCTGGGTGCGCGCCAGGTCCATCGCATCCTTCTCCGCCGTGCGGCTGCTCTTGATGCCGGTCACCGTGGCGGTGACGGCCAGGCTGACCACAACCAGCAAGGTGGCTGCAATGCAGATCTTTGCATTCAGCGACAATTTCGACAGCATGCTGCGCTCCTCAGAAAGTCTTGGCGATGGTGACTACGAAAGTAGCCTTCTCGGTATTCGAATACGCCAGCCGGCCGGCGGCATCCGGCACACCGTTGGTGTAATCGCGGTAGGCGCTGGTGGCGCCCCAGCCGCGCGTGACGGCGCCGGCGACGGTCCAGCCGCCTTCCAGCACCTTGGTCACCCCGACCTTGGCATCGCGCCAGTCCCAGATCTCGTTGCCGGCGCCACCCACGCGCGCGTCGCCCGCGTGCAGGTTGAGCGTGAAGCCGGAACCGAGGTCGTAATTCGCGCCCAGGTCCAGGTAGCCGGTGCCGCGGCCGTGCGTGATGCCGAAGAAGTGCGGGCTGACCGTGTAGTTGTATTTGGCGTAGTAGGCCTTGTAGGTCAGCCCCAGCGACAGCTCGGTGTAGTTGAAGGTGGTGTCGGTGGAACTGACTTTCGCGCCCGGGTACAGGTACTGGTACAGGATGACGCTGTAGCCGACGTCGCCCGCCGTGGCCGAATAGCCGGCATACAGGTCCCATTCCAGCTTGGCTTTTTCGATGAACTTGTCGCTGACGTTGGAAGCCCAGGTGCCGGCGATGAAGCCGCTCGGGTGGACATAATCCACGCCCACTTGCAGCGCCGGTTTGTCCCAGGTCTGGCGGATGCCGCGCGAGACGTACTGGCTGGCGAGTGTGACGGTGGAGGTCAGGGTGGGAGTGGCGGGGCCTTCTTGTGCCTGGGCCGCGCTTGAAACCAGGAGTGCCAACAGCAGTGTGCGTTTCATTCCTACCCTCGCTTTCAAATTGTGTGAAACACGTAGCAATAGTAGTTGCAAATCTGTTCCCTCGGGGTAATACACAGAGGGAACGTTGTGGCCGTGCTACGCGGCCACGGTTTTGCGTGCCTGCTTTACACGGTACATGGCCTGGTCGGCCAGATCCATTAACTGGGTCATGTCGCGCCCATCCTCCGGGCTGATAGCGTAACCAATGCTGGCGCCCAGGCGCAGCGGGCGTCCTTCGAACTCGAACGGCGCGGCGATCGCGCTGCCCAGGCTATGGCATTTGTGCCCCACCCCGTCGCGGTCCAGCACGCCGCACAGCAGGATGCCGAATTCGTCGCCGCCCAGGCGCGCCGCCAGGTCTTCCTGCCGCAGCTCGCGCGCAATGCGCTCGGCCACCTGGCAGATGGCGGCGTCGCCGGCGCGGTGGCCCAGGGTGTCGTTGATGGCTTTCAGGCCGTCCATGTCGAGATTCACCACCGCCACGCTGCCGCAGCCACGTCCGGCCTGCGCCAGCTGCTGGCGCAGGCGGTCGTAGAACAGGGCGCGGTTGGCCAGGCGGGTCAGGGTGTCGTGCGTGGCGCGGTAGTACAGGTCGCTCGACTCGTACTGCACCGCGTGGTAGATGGCGGCGCCGATCAGTTCCGACAGCAGGCCGAGGATCTGCGCCTGCTGCTGGTCGAAGGCGTGCGGCTGCGGCGCGCCGACCTTCAGCACGCCCACGCTCTGCCCTTCGTGGTGCAGCGGCACCACCAGCATGGAGCGCAGGCCCACCTTGCGGCAGGCTTCGCGGTCCACGCGCGGGTCGGTTTCGCTGTCGTCGCAGCGCAGGATCCGGTCCTCCGCCACGCACAGGCCGGACAGGCTGCCGCTGCGGCGCAGGCGCAGGCCGAGCGCACCAGCGGCCAGGCCGGCCGTGGCGCGGTACACCATGTCTTCGCCTTCCGCCAGCTCGACGATGGCGGCGCTGGCGCCGCACAGGGCGCCGGCGCGCTGGCAAACCAGCTGCATCACGCCGCCCAGGTCCAGGCCCAGGCGCGCGATATCGGTTTGCAGGTTAATAATCTCCAGCAATACTGCCGGATTCAGGTTCAGCCCATCCATCATGCCGCCGCCGACAAATCTCACACATTCTCACGGCTTCCAGTGTGACTGATTTGTGAACAAGTGGCAACTTTTGTGGCGTTCCTGCCGTACTTTCACCCGGCAGTGTCGTATTTCACGGTGCAACCGTAAGGCTGGGTCACCGGCTTGCTGACCGCTTTGCCGGCCGCCAGTTCATCCAGCGCCTGCACCACGTAGTTGGTGGCACCGGGGATGTCGTCGGCGCTTGCGCTGGGCTTGCTGTCGATGGCGCCGGCGTAGACCAGCTTGCCGGCCGGGTCGATCACATACATGTGCGGCGTGGTGCGGGCGCCGTAGGCACGGCCGATATTGCCCTTGTCCAGCACCAGGTTGCTGATCACCGCCTTTTGCTCCTTGCTCCACGCGCCGAGGCTGGCGGCGGTCTTCGGGTCGGCGGCGGCGCCCGAGGTGTTCAGGCTGACCCAGGCCGCGCCCTTGGCGGCGGCGTGCTTCTGGGTGGACTGCATATTGCCGCTCTTGTAGTGCTTTTTGACGAAGGGGCAATCCGGGTTGACCCATTCCAGCACCACGTATTTGCCCTTGAAATCTGCCAGCGAGACTTGCTTGCCGGCGGTGTCGGTGCCGCTGAAGGCGGGCGCCGGCTGGCCGATCTGCGCTTGCGCCAGCGCCGCGCCGCTGCCCATGAAACCAAATGCCACGACTGCGCTCAATGCCAGGTGTTTCATCACGACCTCCTTGGAAAAAGACTACAAACGGGCGAGCGCGGAATGGATCGCATCCGCGCTCAGTACTTCCGGCAGCAGTTGCGGCGCGCTATCCTGGGCGCCATACAGCACATACACCGGCACGCCGCTGCGGCCCAGCTCCTGCAGCTGCTGCGCAATCAGCGGGTCGCGGCTGGTCCAGTCGGCACGCAGCAGCAGTACCTGCTTTTGCGCCAGCGCCGCCAGCACGGCGGGATCGCCGAGCGTGGTGCGTTTATTGAACTGGCAGGTGATGCACCAGGCAGCGGTGAAATCGACAAATACCGGACGTCCCGCAGCGCGCGCCTGCGCCACCGCCTGCGGCGACCAGGGCTGCCAGGCGCCGCCCTGCTGGCCGTCGCCAGTGTCGCGCTGCGCCGCAGCCGGCGCGGGCGGCGCCTCGGCGGCGGCCTGCAGCAGCGGCACGCTCCAGCCCAATGCTCCGGCCAGCCCCAGCAGCGCCGCCAGCGCCGTGGCCGCTGCCCTCGCCTTTCCGCCCGCCCCGTGCGCCGTGGACCATGCGCCCATGCCGGACCAGAGCCAGGCCGCAAGGCTGGCGGCCAGCAGCAGCACCAGCAGCGCCGCCATGCCGTCCACCCCGGCCTGGTGGCCCAGCACCCAGGCCAGCCAGACCACGGTGGCGAACATGGGGAACGCCAGCAGCGCCTTGAAGCGCGCCATCCACGGCCCCGGACGCGGCAAGGCCCTGGCCAGGCGCGGCCAGGCGCTCAAGGCCAGGTAAGGCGCAGCCATGCCCAGGCCCAGCGCGCCAAAGATGGCCAGTGCCTGCGGCCACGGTGCGGCCAGCGCTGCGCCGACCGCCGCGCCCATCAGCGGTGCCGTGCACGGCGAGGCGATGGCCACGGCCACCGCGCCGGTCAGCGCATCATCCAGCAGCGGGTTGCGGGCACGGTAGGCGGCCAGGCGGTCGGGCAGCAGCGTGCCGACTTCGAATACGCCCAGCAGGTTCAGGCCGATCAGGGTGAACAGCAGCGCCAGGCCGGCGATGAAGAGCGGTGATTGCAGCTGGAATCCCCAGCCGACCAGGGAGCCGCCGGCGCGCAGGGCCAGCAAGGCGCCGGCCAGCGCGAGGAAGCTGGCCACCACGCCCACCGTGTAGGCGATGCCGCCGGCCAGCTGGCGCCCGCGCCCATCCGCCCGCTGGGCCAGCGCGACCGCTTTCAGCGACAGCACCGGGAACACGCAAGGCATCAGGTTGAGCAAGGCGCCGCCTAGGAAAGCGAACAGCAGCAGGAGCGGCAGCGCGGTGGCGCCGGCGCCATCCATGGCCGCTGCCGGCGCAGGCGCCGGGATGCCTGCGGGCGCCGGCGCGGCAGCGGGCGCGGGCGCGGCGCTGGCAGGCCAGCCGGCAACGGGCGCCGTCAGCGCGACGCCGCCTGGCACGCCGGGTTCGGCGAGGACCAGCCTGAGCGCCGCCGGGCTCTCGCTGCGCATGGCCGACAAGGGCGCGCGCAGCAGCAGCCGGCCGTCGACCCAGCGCTGCACAGGCGCGGCCGCGTGTTCGAAGACGCCGCCCTGCTCCGGGAAGAACTGCAAAGGCTTGCCGCGCCACGCCGCCGGCAGGCCGTCAAGCGCGAATTCCACCGCCGCGCCCTCGACCCGCGCCGCCGCCTGCGCGCCCGGCAGCACGCGTGGTGCGGCGGCAGCTGCTGCCTCGAACGCGGCCCGCGCATCGCGCACCGGCGCGCCTGGCGCCAGCTGCAGCGCGAATTGGCCCGACTCCGGCAGGCAGATGTCCTTGCACACCAGCCACTCCGCCTGCAATTTGACGTCCAGCGCGCCGTCGGATGCCACGCGCACCGGCACCGGCAGCAGCACCGTGCCATCGTAGCCAAAATTCACGAGGGGGCCATACGGCAGCCGCTGCGGCACCGGCCAGGCGATGTCGCCGGCCGAGCTCCCGGCCGGCAGGCTCCACTTCAGCGTTACTGGCAAGCCGGAATCGCCGGGATTCTTCCAATAGGTATGCCAGCCATCCTTATGCACCAGCTGCAAGCCCAGTTGCAAAGGCTTGCCAGCGGCGACGCCCTGCGGCGCGTAAGCCAGCAGGGTCGCGGTAACGTGATCGGTGGTGACGGTGGCACGGTTCATGGGCAGCAAAGACTCCCCTCAAAAGGCCAGCTTAGCGCATTCAGGCAGCCGCAGTATGTCGTATTGTTGCAGGCGCCGCGGCCGCCAGCGCCGCCGCTGCGCGCGCCTTGCGGTGCATGGCGCGCCGCCCCAGCCACAGCACCAGTCCGGTGACCATGAACAGCAGCGGCGCCAGGCCGGATACCGACACCAGCACCCGCCCCGGCAGGCCGAACGCCTCGCCCGTGTGCAGCGGATACTGCCAGTTGAGGAAGGTGTCGCCCGCGGGCGCTGCGAGCGGATCGCGCACGCGCAGCACCGCGCCACTGATGGCGTCGACGCTGACGCGCGTATTGCCATCGCCCTGGCGCACCTCGCCCGGCTGGCGCAGGCGGATCTCGTACGGCGCCTTGGCCGAACCCAGGCTCACGCGCGACAGGCGGCCCTGCGGCAGGTGCCGCTGCGCCGCTTCCAGCGCGGCCGCCACATTGATCGGCTTGCGGCCTTCCGCTGCCGCGTTGACCGGCTTGCTATTCGGCTCCAGCGGCGCCACCGCCGCCACCACCGGGCGCACCCATTCCGGCAAATTCATCGCCATGCCGCTAAAGCCCAGCACCGCCAGCACCGGCGTCATGAAAAAGCCCGCCGCGCGGTGCGAGCTGTAGTTGAACTGGCGCGACGTCAGCGCGCCGCGCACGGTGAGCGCCTTGCGCAGGCTGGCCAGCGTATGTTTCGGCCACCACAGGGCCAGGCCAAGCAGCGACGTAATCGTCAGGAACAGGCCGCTGATGCCGATCACGGTCTTGCCAACCTCGCCGGCAAACAGATAGCGGTGCAGGTGGAACAGGCTTGGCATCAGCAGCGGGCGGCTCACGCCAAACTCGCCCCAGTTGCGCTCACCCAGTACCGCCAAGGTGTAGCGGTCCAGCATGACCTGGCGCGAGACGTCGGTGTCGAAAGCACCCTTGGCCTTGTTCGGCTGGCGGTACCAGGCCACGTACACATCGCTTGCCGCGTGCGGCAGCATGAGCTGGGTCGGCTTGCCGTAAGCGGGCATGGCCGCCAGCCTGTCCACCGCCGCCTGCACCTGCAGCGGCGTCGGCGCGGCGTCCGCCTGGCCGGCCGCGCCGCGCGACTGCAGCAGCGCCGGGTTGAGCGCCGCATCCAGTTCGTGCATCCACGCCAGCGGCACGCCGGTCAGCCCCGCCATGACGAACAGCGCCCCGAACAGCAGGGACGCATAAAGGTGGAGGTCGCGCAGGCGCGCGCGCAGCAAACCGGTCAGCATTATCAAAAAAGCCAGCAATAAATTAGTTTGAAATTATAAATGAGAATGATTATCATTGTCGGCCTGATTTTTGTATCTTTCTGTTTAGGAGTTACCCGATGACCACCCTGCATCCCCTCGCCCGCGCAGTTGCCCTGGCCTGCCTGGCCGCCTCCGGCACCACCGCCCTGGCCCAGTCCAGCGAAGCGCCGATGAGCGAAGTGGTGGTCACCGCCACCCGCAACAGCAAGAGCGTGGACAAGATCCCCGGCGCGGTCAGCGTGATTTCGCAAAAAGAGCTGGAAGCGCAATACCTGCTGGCCGACGACCCGTCCGCCGCGCTGGCCACCTACATTCCCGGCTACGCGCCCAGCCGCCAGAAAATGAGCTCCACCGGCGAATCGCTGCGCGGCCGCAATACCCTGATCCTGCTGGACGGCGTCCCGCAGACCAACCCGCTGCGCGGCGGCATGCGCGAAGGCTATGTGGCCGATACCGCCATCATTGAGCGCGTGGAAGTGATCAACGGCGCCTCGGCCATGCAGGGCATGGGCGCCACCGGCGGCATCGTCAACTACATCACCAAGTCGCCCAAAGGCGAAGGCACCACGCACAGCGTCAACGCGCGCCTGTCGTCCCAGCTGCGGCACGACAGCCTGGACTGGAAGACCGGCTACACCCTGCAGCACAAATCCGAGGGCTTCGACCTGCTTGCCTTCGGCAGCATCCAGCAGCGCGGCCTGGGCTACGACGGCCAGGGCCGCCCGCTCGGCATCGAAAGCGTGCAAGGCGACACCATGGATTCCGAAGGTACCGACCTGTTCTTCAAGGTCGGCAAGAATTTCGGCGAGCAGCGCCTGCAGCTGACCGTCAACCGCTTCCGCATGGAAGGCGACGGCAACTACAAGCAGGTACCGGCCAATTTCGCCGCCGGCACCCCGACCAGCGCCACGCGCGGCACCCCGCCCGGCGCGCCGCCGCGCAACAAGGTTGAAACCAGCAGCCTGGAATACCGCCACAACGAGCTGTTGGGCGGCGCCTTCAACGCCCAGCTCTTCAAGCAGGACTTCGCCTCGCTGTACGGCGCCACCAACACCTCCACTTTCCAGGACGTGAAGCTGGCCCCGGTGGGCAGCCTGTACGACCAGTCCGAAGTGGTGGCCGACAAACACGGCGCCAAGCTGACCTACGTGCGCCCCAATACCGTGATCAGCGGCCTGGAATTCACCGCCGGCCTGGACTACCTGCGCGACCGCACCAAGCAATGGCTGGCCGGCACCGGCCGCACCTGGGTGCCAACCCTCGACTTCACCTCGCTCGCCCCGTTCACCCAGCTCGAATACGACATCGGCCCGCTGACTGTGCGCGGCGGCGTACGCCACGAAGACGCCAAGCTGGACGTCGACACCTACACCACGCTGGCCGCCTACGGCAGCCGCCTGGTGCAAGGCGGCCAACGCTCCTTCACCAAGAACGTGAAAAACATCGGCGCCGTCTGGCGCTTCAGCCCCAACTGGTCGGCCTTCATCTCCAGCGCCGAAGGGTTCGGCCTGCCGGACGTGGGCCTGGTGCTGCGCGCCGTGAACCGCCCGGGCCAATCGGTCGACAAGCTGTTCGACATGGAGCCCGTCATCACCCGCAACAACGAAGTGGGCCTGAACTGGCGCGGCGCGCTGGGCAACGTCGGCGCTTCCTACTACGACTCGCGCTCCAAGCTCGGCACCGCACTGCGCATCAATTCGGCCGGCATCGGGCAGCTGGACCGCGTACCGACGCGCGTGCGCGGCTGGGAAGTGTCCGGCGAACTGCGCGCCTCGCGCGCGCTGTCGGCCTTCGGCTCCTACGCCCGCACCATGGGCAAGACCGCCACCACCGCCGGCGCCCCGATGGACGTGGCGCTGGGCGCACGCTCGCAGGGCCCGGACAAGCTGGTGGCCGGCGCCAACTGGCAATGGATGCCGAAAGCAAACCTGCGCCTGCAAGCCACCACGCTGAAAGACCGCGACATCAATATCGGCCGCACGGTCGGCACCGCCAACCTGGAAGAGCACTTCAAGGGCTACACCCTGGTCGACCTTGCCGCCAGCTACGACTCCCCATGGGGCAAGATCGGCGTCGGCATGGAAAACCTGACAGACCGCCAATATGTTGGTTATTACCCACAATCGGTCAGCTACAAAGACCCCGCCTCCCACTTCGCCGGCCGCGGCCGCACCCTCTCTCTGAGCCTGGTCCGTAGCTTCTAAGAAATTCGGGGTCAGGGGTGTCAAAAGGGCAATTATTTGACAGCGTTGAATAAAAGGACGATTGTGCGGCCAGACCCCGACATGCTATACAGCAGAA